>NZ_JBEXHP010000029.1:0-58159 GCF_040607895.1 Micromonospora sp. NPDC005220 | reverse complement strand
CGCCCGGCCAGGCCGCCCGCCCGGCCACGCCGCCAGGCCGCCAGGCCGCCGCAAGATCGTGCTCGATCCTGGATCTAGTGGTGTACGCGCGTGCTCGATGCCACTACAACCAGGATCGAGCACGATCTCCGCCCCGCTGAGGCAGACGCGGCGGACCAGGAGGCGGGCGGCGGGCGCTGGCCGGCTGGGGTGGGCGCGCCAAATGACCGCGGCGGGTGGTGGGCGGCGGGCGACTCGGGGAGGCGTCAGCAAGGGGCTGCCCGGGTAAAGCACCTACGGGTCCACGGGTCGCCGCTCATCCTCGGGACCGAGGGCGAGGTGGCCATCCCTTTCTACCGTGGATTGCAGACGCGGCGCACCGCCGCAGAGTGGGAGTACGACGATGAGTCGCAAACTGGTCCGGCCCCGCGAGGGGCGCATGATCGCTGGTGTCTGCGCCGGTCTCGGGCGGCGGTTCGGCATGTCGGCCGGGATGGTCCGGCTGCTGTTCCTGCTGTCGTTGCTGCTGCCCGGCACGCAGGTGATCGTCTACCTGATCCTGTGGGTGCTGATGCCGAACGAGGACCGCTACCTCGCCTCCACCGGACACTGATCCCGCCCCGCACCCCACGTAATTAGAGATCTTGGACAGTTTCCGTTAGCACCTAACGGAAACTGTCCAAGATCTGCTCGTATCGCAGCCCAGGGCATCGAAGATCCGATAGATCGATGATCGCCTTTGGCCACGGCGGCGGCTTGAGAGCGCCGGAACCACCGGAGGCGCCGGAACCACCAGGGACAACCCGGACCACCGGGACCAACCGGACCGCCAGGGACCACCGGGACCACCGGACCACCGGGGGACCACCGGACCACCGGGACCAACCGGACCACCGGGGATCGCCGGGGATCGCCGGGGATCGCCGGGATAACCCGGGACAGCCCCAGGCCGCCCGAGCGCCGAGAACCTCGGGCGGCGGCCCACCCGCGGGGGCATCAGACGGGAGCGCCCGCTCCGACGGAAGTCGGAGCGGGCGCTTCGGCGTAGAGGGGCGGGAACTTGGCGTACCGGGGGGGCAGGTCAGGGGGCGATGTAGGTGACCGTGATCTGCTGGTAGCCGAGGGAGCGGAGCAGCCCCTCCAGCATCTTGCGGGTGTTCTCCTCGGCTCGGGCGGAGAGGCCGCTGTCCCGGGCGGCGGCGGTGATCCGGTCCTCGGCGAGCTGGTAGACCTGCTGCTGCCGGTTGGGGTCGTTGCCGACCAGGTCGCCGAGCCGGTTGAGCAGACCGCGCTGCTCGGCGAAGACGTAGCTCTTCTCCATGTCGAGGTTGGTCTCGCCGAGCTGCGGAGCGGGCAGCTTGATCTCGACGGACTTGCCGTCGGCGGACTGGACGACGGCACCCTCACCGATCTTGGTGAAGTCGACGTACGCCTCGACGCTGCCGGCCCCGACGAAGAGGGTGCGCTCGTTGAGCAGGAAGTCCGGAACGTTGCGCCGGTCGTTTTGGGTGTCGACCACGACCTGGAAGTTGCCTTCGGCGGCCACGTAGCGGCTGAGGTCCTGGATCGACTTGAGCAGTGGCGGCTGACTGCGGTCGGTCTGCTCCTTGGCGAACGGGTTGCGGAACTCCGGCAGGATGCCGGTCGCCTGGATGCCGAGCAGCACGACCACGGCCAGCGCGGCGGCGCCGAGCAGCAGGAGCAGACCTCGGGCCGCCCCACCACCGCCGCCACCGGCAGGGCCATCGCCACCGCCAGGGCCAGCAGGACCGCCGGGGCCGGCGGGACCACCGGGACCAGCAGGGCCATCGGGGCCGTCCGGCGTATCCGCGGTCCACTCGGGTGTCGAGGTCGACCGCGCCTTGAGATCGTCACCGGTCGGGTAACCGGGGAACTCCCTCGTGGGCTCGTTGCTGCCAGCGTCGCGGGCCATCACGCTCACCGTCCTCGTCAGACACGTCGTCTGTCAATGACGGTACGGCCCCGATACGACACCCGCGCGGCGAGCGCCAGGAAGCGACAAAAGGGCAGGTCAGGCGAACGCGGCAAGCCCGGTGAGCCGCTGCCCGATGACCAGTTGGTGGATTTCGGAGGTGCCCTCGTAGGTCAGCACGCTCTCCAGGTTGTTGGCGTGCCGCATCACCGGGTACTCGCCGGAGACGCCGTTGGCGCCGAGGATGGTCCGGCACTGCCGGGCGATGGCCAGCGCCTCCCGCACGTTGTTCAGTTTGCCCACGCTGACCTGCTCGGGGCGCAGCCGCCGGGCGTCGGCGAGCCGGCCCAGGTGCAGCGCGAGCAGTTGCCCCTTCACCAACTCCACGGCCATGTCGGCGAGCTTCGCCTGGGTGAGCTGGAAGCCGGCCAGTGGGCGACCGAACTGGGTGCGGGTGGTCGCGTACGCCAGGGTTGTTTCCAGGCAGTCGCGGGCCGCGCCGACCGCGCCCCAGACGATGCCGTACCGGGCCTCGGTGAGGCAGCTCAGTGGCGCCTTGAGCCCGACCGCCTCGGGCAGTTGGGCGTCGGCCGGGAGCCGGACGTCGTCGAGCACGATCTCACCGGTCACCGACGCGCGCAGCGACATCTTGCGGCGGATCTCCCGGGCCGTGACGCCGGGCGTGTCCATCGGTACGGCGAAACCCCGTACCCCCTCGTCGGTGCGCGCCCAGATCACCGCGACGTCCGCGATCGGCGCGTTGGTGATCCACATCTTTCCGCCGGTGAGCACCCAGTCGTCGCCGTCGCGGCGGGCGCGGGTGGCCATCGAGGCGGGGTCGGAGCCGTGGTCCGGTTCGGTGAGGCCGAAGCAACCGATCGCCTCGCCGGTGGCCATCGACGGCAGCCAGCGTTGCTTCTGCTCCTCGCTGCCGTAGCGCCAGATGGCGTACATGGCGAGCGATCCCTGTACGGAGACCAGGGAGCGGACGCCGGAGTCGCCGGCTTCCAGCTCCTGGCAGGCCAGCCCGTAGGCGACCGCGGAGGCGCCGGCGCAGCCGTAGCCGGTGAGGTGCATGCCGAGCAGGCCGAGCTTGCCGAACTCGCGGGCCAGCTCCCGGGCGGGCACCTGGCCCTGCTCGTACCAGTCGGCGACGTGTGGCCGCACCCGGTCGTCGACGAGTTGGCGGACGACGTCCCGGATCTGTCGCTCCTCCTCGCTGAGCGACGGGTCCAGGTCGAGCAGGTCCAGCGGAGCGGTCATGGACGCCACCTTAACGAAGCTTCAGGTCGAGGCGCTCACTCGATGGGCTCGGAGAGCACCAGCACCCGCGCGTGGATCTGGTTGCGCTGCTGGAGGGCGGCGCGCAACGCCCGGTGCAGCCCGTCCTCCAGGTAGAGACCGCCGTTCCACTGCACCACGTGCGGGAAGAGGTCACCGTAGAAGGTGGAATCCTCGGCGAGGAGCTTGTCCAGCGCCAACTCGCGCTTGGTGGTGATCATCTGATCCAGGCGCAGTGGCCGCGGCGGGATCTCCGCCCACTGCTTGAGCGTCAGATTGTGCTCCGGATAGGGACGCCCGTCCCGGACCGCTCTGAAGATCACGACGGCACGCTCCCCTCCCCGTGGCCGGGCCGACCGACGGCGCCGAGCCGGGCCGCGGCGGGCACCGCGCGGCGCGGCACCGATGACCGTGCCAGCCTAGCGGGCCAGCGCACGTTGCGTTCTGCTCCCTGATGTCAGTTTCACTACCGCTCGTCCGATCCTCAACCGGACGAACGGGACGTCCGACTCAGTTCCACCGACCGCGCCGCACCACTTCGTCCATCGGGCGACGCCCACGGCGCAACGACGGTGACCGATGGTCGGCCGCTCGGTAACCGATTGTGACGGCACCGATGGGTTGGTACTCCGGCGGCACGCCGAACGCGTCCCGGTAGGCGGCGAGCCGCTGCGGCGGAATGCCGAAGAAGCACGCCCCCAGCCCCTCGTCCACGGCGGTGAGCAGCATCAGCAACGCGGCGAAGCCGGTGTCCACGTGCCAGTACGGCACCGGCCACCGGTCCGCGGACTGGTCCGTCCAGCCCTTGTCCGGCTCCGCGTACCGCCGCAGGTAGGCCGACTCGTTGGCGTGCGGCACCACGATCAGGGGTGCCCGGCGCATGCCCCCGAGCCAACGCTCCCGCCCACCGCCGTCGGGGGTGGTGGCGGCCCAGAACCGGTCCCGATCGGCCGGCTCCTCCAACACCAGGAAACCCCAGCCCTGGGCGAAGCCGGCCGATGGCGCGCGGACCGCGTGGTCGAGCAGCCGGTCCACCACGTCGGGCGGGACCGGACGGTCCGGGTCGTAGTTGCGCACCATCCGCCGACGGCGGACGACCTCGCCGAACTCCATCAGGCTCCGGGGCGGATGCCCCAGGCACCTCGCCAGCTCGTGCCGGGCTTGAGCGTGAGCAGATCCTTGCCCGACCGGAAGGCGTCCGGTGGGCAGGTCATCGGCTCGATCGCCACCGAGCGGCGGTGCCGCTCGCCGGTGAGGGCGTCCCCGGTGAACACCTGCCACCAGCCGAACTCGGCATCTGCCCAGATACTCACCCCGGACGAACCGTCCGGCGCGGAGAGGCTCACCGACGAACCGCCGTCGGCGTCCCGGATCACCTCGCCAAAGCAGGAGTCCAGTACGGCCGCGCCGATCCGGCGGGGGCTGGTCCAGTCGTACTCGGTGCCGGCCACCGGGGTCACCCCCACCGGCAGCAGCCGACCGTCCACCAGCACCCGGCTCCGGGTGGGCAGCCGCAGCACCAGGTCGTCCACCGCGACGCCCGGCAGTTGCAGGTACGGGTGCACGGAGAAGCCGAACGGTGCCAGCTCCGCGCCGATGTTGGTCACCTCGTGCTCGGCGCGCAGCCCGTCCGCGTCGATGCTCCACCGGCTGCGCAGCCGCAGCGGCCACGGGTAGCCGGGCTGCGGCGGCAGGTCGTAGCCGACCGTCACGGCGTCCGCCGACTGCTCCAGCAACTGCCACGGCACCCAGTTGACCAGCCCGTGAATGGCCACGTGCCGCTCGGGCTCGGTCAGTGCGAGCTGGTGCGTCCGCCCGCCGAACGGGTAGCGACCATCGCGGATCCGGTTCGGCCAGGGTGCCAGCACCTGCCCGGTGCAACCGGGGCAGACCTCGTCGGTCTGGTACCCGTCGACCAGGTCGACACCGTCGTGCCGGTACGTCCGGAGCCCACCGCCGACCTCCACGATGACGGCCTCGTGGCCGGCGGCGGAGATGGTCCACTGGGCGCCGGAGAACGGGCGCGGATCGGGGCTGTCCATGTCGGCGACCCTAACCGGTCAGGTCCGCTCGTCGCTCGACGCCGTCGCAGCCCGGTAGCGCAGCAGCGCCGGGAACGCGACAGCGAGCACCACCACCAGCACCGCGGAGGCGAGCCCACCGGCCACCCAGGCCACCCCGCCGCCGAACCCGGCAGCCATGGTGCCGGCGCGCAGGTCGCCCAGGCGCGGACCACCGGCCACCACCACCGTGTTGACGCCCTGGAGTCGGCCGCGCATCCGGTCCGGTGCGTAGACCAGCAGCATCGACTGACGCAGCACCGCGCTGATCAGGTCGGCGGCGCCGGCCACGGCGAGCAGCACGACCATCAGCCAGAGCTGGTGGGCCAACCCCGCCGCGGCGATCGCCAGGCCCCAACCGACCACCGCGAGCACCAGGCCGAGCCCCTGTCGGCGGAGCCGGCCGATCCAGCCGGAGGTCAGCCCGCCGATCATCGACCCGATCGCGATGGCGCTGTAGAGCAGGCCGACCGAGCCACCGCCGCCGAACCGCTCGTGCGCGATCTCCGGGAAGAGAGCCCGTGGCATGGCGAGGATCATCGCGATCAGGTCCACCCCGAAGGAGAGCAGCAGGACCGGGGTGGTGGCCAGGTAGCGGAACCCGTCGATGACGCTGGCCAGGCCGGCCCGCCGGGCCTGGCCGTCGGCGGTGGGCTCGGGCGGTAGCGAGGGCAGCCGCAGCGCGGCCCAGAGCAGCGCGGTGAACAGCACCGCGTCCAGGCCGTACGCGATCGGCAGGACCACAGTGGTGTCCGGCGAGGCGGCGAGGATCAGGCCGGCGGCGAGCGGGCCGGCGACCGAGGCGGCGGTGAAGGTCGTGTAGTTCAGGGTGGTGGCGGACGCCACCAGGTCCTCCGGCACCAGCCGGGGCAGCATGGCACTGCGGGCCGGCGAGCTGATCGCGAAGGCCACCGACTGCACCGCCATCAACGCCAGCAGCAGCACCGGGCTGCCCACGTTCAACAGCGCTTGGACCAGCAGACCGAGGGTGGATGCCCAGAGCAACAATGAGCCGCCGAGCAGCACCGCACGCCGGTCGCGGGCGTCGGCGACCGCGCCGCCCCAGATCCCGAAGACCAGCAACGGTACGAAGGCAGCGACACCGAGCAGGCCCACCCAGAACGAGTCCCGCGTCAGGGCGTACATCTCCACCGGCACCGCGACGGCGGTGAACTGGAAGCCGAACATCGCCACGGTGTTGCCGAGCCAGAGCCGGCGGTACGCCGGAACCCGCAGCGGGCGTACGTCGATCGCCCAGCGGCGCGCCACGCGCGGTCGGGTCTGCTGCACACCCGTCACGGCGCCAACCGCTCGACGATCCAGCCACCCTCGTCGAGGCGACGGAAGCGGAGCCGGTCGTGCAGCCGGCCGGCCCGACCCTGCCAGAACTCCACCGAATCGGGTTGGACCCGCAGCCCGCCCCAGTGCGACGGGGTCGGAATCTCGGCCTGGTCGGCGAACCGTTCGACGGCCTCCCGGTACCGGTCCTCCAGCACCGCCCGGTCCGACACGACCTGGGACTGCGGGCTGGCCCAGGCACCCAGTTGGGAGCCTCGCGGCCGGCTGGCGAAGTACGCCTCGCTGGTGGCCCGGTCGACGGGCACGACCCGCCCGGCGACCACCACCTGACGCTGCATGGGAAACCACGGAAAGACCAGGCTGGCGTAGGGGTTGGCGGTCGCCTCGACACCCTTGCGCGACAGGTGGTTGGTGAAGAAGACGAAGCCCTCCGGGTCGTACCCCTTCAGCAGCACCGTCCGCCCGCTCGGCCGGCCGGCCGGGTCGGCGGTGCCCACCACCATGGCGTTCGGTTCGGGTAGCCCGAAGGCCACCGCGTCGGCGAACCAGCTGTCGAACTGGGTGTGCCAGTCAGCGGCCAGGTCAGCCTCGGTCAGGCCCAGGTCCGCGGCGTACTCGTTACGCATCGCGGCCGGGGCGGGTGTGTCACCCGTCACGTCCCCACTCCTTCTCGGGGGCCCCGCCAGCACCCTCCCGCGCTGACCAGCCCGCCCTGCCCCAGTCTCACTGAGCCGGGCAGAGAATGCGCGCCCGGGGATGTCGCGTGCAGCACAGTCGCAGCGGGTCGCGTATCCCTTACTCAGCAGGCAGTATGTTCCGAACACATCCCTGAGGGTCGCCTAAGGCGCTCGGCCGATCGGGCCGGATGAGCGATCGGGCGCACCGACCAGATCCAGGAGAGCGACATGGCCGATTTCAAACCCGGGCTGGAGGGCGTCGTCGCCTTCGAGACCGAGATCGCCGAACCTGACCGTGAGGGCGGCGCGCTGCGTTATCGCGGAGTCGACATCGAGGATCTGATCGGCCAGGTGTCGTTCGGCAACGTGTGGGCCCTGCTGGTCGACGGCCGGTTCGGGCCGGGTCTGCCGCCGGCGGAGCCGTTCCCGGTGCCGGTGCACTCCGGTGACATCCGCGTCGACGTGCAGTCCGCGGTCGCCATGCTGGCCCCGTACTGGGGTCTCAACCAACTGCTGGACATCTCCGACGAGCAGGCCCGTGAGGATCTCGCCCGGGTCTCGGTGACAGCGCTCTCCTTCGTCGCCCAGTCCGCGCGCGGCCTCGGCCTGCCGGCGGTGCCGCAGAAGGAGATCGACAAGGCGCAGACCATCGTCGAGCGGTTCATGAAGCGCTGGCGTGGCGAGCCCGACCCACGGCACGTCAAGGCCGTCGACGCGTACTTCATCTCGGCCGCCGAGCACGGCCTGAACGCGTCCACCTTCACCGCTCGCATCGTCGCCTCCACCGGGGCGGACGCGGCTGCCTGCATCTCCTCCGGCATCGGCGCCCTCTCCGGCCCGCTGCACGGCGGCGCCCCGTCGCGGGTGCTCAGCATGCTGGAGGCGGTGGAGCGCAGCGGCGACGCGGAGGGCTACGTCAAGGGTGTCCTCGACCGCGGTGAGCGGTTGATGGGCTTCGGCCACCGCGTCTACCGGGCCGAGGACCCGCGCGCCCGAGTGCTCCGGCGCACCGCCAAGGAGCTGGGCGCGCCGCGCTTCGAGATCGCCGAGGCGCTGGAGAAGGCCGCTCTCGCCGAGCTTCAGGCCCGCCGCCCGGACCGGGTGCTGGCCACCAACGTCGAGTTCTGGTCGGCCGTCGTGCTGGACTTCGCCGAGGTACCGGCGCACATGTTCACCTCGATGTTCACCTGCGCCCGGATGGGCGGTTGGAGTGCACACATCCTGGAGCAGAAGCGCCTCCAGCGGCTGGTCCGCCCGTCCGCCCGCTACCTGGGCCCGGCGGCCCGCAAGCCGTCCGAGGTCGAGGGCTGGGCGGCCATCCCGCACGGCGTCTGAGCGGTGGTGAAGGGCCCCTCTTCGACGCCGAGCGTCGGGGAGGGGCCCTTGTCGACGCCTCGCGTCGAAAAGCGGTCATTGTCGACGGCTGCCTCGGGCCGACTGTGGCGAACGACTCAGACCGACCGCCGGGACCCCGCCCATCGCCGCCCGGCCCGGGTGCGAGGATGGGGGCCGGCAGTGTCGCCGGGCCCGCCCTCGCCCTTGCGGAAGGATCTTCAAGACCGTGGCTGACGCACCGATCATCCGGATTCCCGATGAGATCAAGCCCGCCGACGGACGTTTCGGCTGCGGCCCGTCCAAGGTCCGCCCGGCGGCGGTGTCCGCCCTCGCCGAGGTCGCGACCAGCTACCTCGGCACCTCGCACCGGCAGAAGACGGTCCGTGACCAGGTGGCCCGGCTGCGCTCCGGCATCGCCGAGTTCTTCTCCCTGCCCGAGGGCTACGAGGTGGTGATCGGCAACGGTGGCACCACCGCGTTCTGGGAGGTCGCCACCTTCGGCCTGATCCGCGACCGGGCCCAGTTCGCCAGCTTCGGCGAGTTCGGCGCCAAGTTCGCCAAGTCGGTCACTGACGCCCCGTTCCTGGGTGAGCCGACCGTCCGCAAGGCTGACGCCGGCAGCGCGCCGGCCCTGGTCGCCGAGTCCGGCGTGGACGCGTACGCGACGCCGCAGAACGAGACCTCGACCGGTGTGGCCGTCCCGATCAGCCGGGTGGCCGGGGCCGACGAGGGCGCGCTGCTGCTGGTCGACGCGACGTCCGGCGCGGGTGGCCTGGAGGTCAACGTCGGCGAGACCGACGTCTACTACTTCGCCCCGCAGAAGTGCTTCGGCTCCGACGGCGGCCTCTGGCTGGCCCTGATGTCCCCGGCCGCTCTGGACCGGGCCGCCGAGATCAAGGCGTCCGGGCGCTACATCCCCGCCTTCCTCGACCTGGTCACCGCGATCGACAACTCGCGGCTGGAGCAGACCTACAACACCCCGGCGCTGGCCACCATCTTCCTGGCCGCCGAGCAGACCGACTGGATGAACGCGCAGGGCGGTCTGGCCTGGGCGGCGAAGCGCACCGCGGAGAGCGCCGCCACGGTCTACGGCTGGGCCGAGCGGTCCAGCGTGGCCACCCCGTTCGTGACCGACCCGGCGCTGCGCTCCAACGTGGTCGCCACCATCGACTTCGCCGACGGGGTGGACGCCACGGCGATCGCCAAGGCGCTGCGCGCCAACGGCATCGTGGACACTGAGCCCTACCGCAAGCTCGGTCGCAACCAGCTGCGGGTGGCGCTGTTCCCGGCGGTCGAGCCGGCCGATGTCGAGGCGCTCACCGCGTCCATCGACTACGTGGTCGAGCGACTCTGACGTTCGTCACGGTCGGTGTCCGCTGGGGCCTCCACGGACACCGACCGTAGTCATCGCCGCAGCTCAGTCACGACATGCGGGGTGTCGCTTCCCCCACCCTGAGGCAGATGCGCGTACGGTGGTCCGAGACGCCTGGGTGGCCGACTCGTGGCGTACGGCCAGCGAAGCGGGACGGAGGCAACGTAATGCGCCCAGTACGCTTCGTCGCCCTTTCCGAGGACGGCCAGGCGCTGGTGCTCGCCGACGAGGTCGGGCGACTCCTCGCCCTGCCGATCGACGAACGCATCGCCGGCGTGATGCACCCCGAGCCGGGTGCCCCGCCGCTGGCGGTGGCACCGAGCACCGTCGACCCGACTCCCTCACTGTCCCCCCGGGACATCCAGGCCCGCATCCGCTCCGGTGAGTCCGCCGAGGACGTCGCCCGGATCGCCGGGGTGCCGGTCGACCGCGTGCTGCGCTACGCCGGCCCGGTGTTGCAGGAGCGGGCCATGCTCGCCCAGCACGCCCGGCGCACCCGGCTCAAGGGCGCGGAGAAGCCCACCCCGCTCGCCGAGGTGGTCAACGGCCGCCTGAGCCAGCACGGCATCGACACCGAGAAGATCTCCTGGGACGCGTACCGGCGTGACGACGGCACCTGGCGGATCATCGCCACCTGGCCGTCCGGCAAGGCCACGGCGCAGGCCATCTGGGACATGGACAAGGCCCGGCAGGTGGTCACGCCGCACGACGACATGGCGCAGTACCTGTGCGCCGAGCGGCCCACGCCGATCCTCGGCCAGGAGCCGGCACCGGAGCGGGGCGGGCACGGCCTGCCTGGCCCGTCGCGCGGCGAGCCGAGTCGTGGCGGGCACGGGTTGCCGGCGGCGTCCGAGCACCCGCGCCCCGGCCGCGATCCGATCCGGGCCGGCCGTGACGCCCTACTCGCCTCCCTGGACCGCCCGCTCGGCGCCTCGTCGGGTCGTGGGCTGGAGCCGCGTACCCCGGCTGCTCTCGCCGGGTCGGACGCACCCCGGCAGCGGCCGGTCGGTGGGGGTGCCGCCGCGCTGCTCGGCGGTGGCCAGGGCTCGGCCTTCGACGACGATTCGGACGCGCCCAAGGAGGTGCCGGCCGTGCCGTCGCTGGCGGTGCTGCGGCCCCGCCGGACGGGCGCCGCGGCGGCCGCCGCCGGCGGCGAGTCCACCGACGCCAGCGGCAAGCCGCGCAAGCGGCTGCCGAGCTGGGACGACGTGCTCTTCGGCAGCGGCCCGGCCGCCCGCGAATCGTCCTGACGCTTCGCGTTGACGGGTGACCTTGCGGCACCCGTCAACGCGAGCGTTCTGACCTCACCGAATGTCTCCGGCGCCTTCGCGATGAGGGGTGGCGACCCCGCGCACGGCGTCGGCGACGGCCCGGAAGTCCTTCTTGAGGATCGCGCCGTGGTTGCTGGCGACCTTCGCGCCGATCGTTATGTTCGGGTTGCGGGCGGTCACCGCGTCGAGGCTGGCGCGGATCTTCTCCTGCTCGTCACCCCGGCTCCCGAGGGACGTTCCGGAGGCGACCACGTACCGCACCGGGACGGTGATGGCGTCCAGCACCGGGCCCAGTTCGCGTTCGCGGGAGAGTTCACCGAGTTCGATGTTGCTGTCCGCCATCTGGTCGGCGTTCATTCGTGGGGTCAGGCCGGTCGGGCGCAGCAGCGGCATGAACAGGTTCATTCGTCGGAACATCGTGCGGATTCGTTGCGCCATGGCCTCGTCGAGCCAGTCGTGCGGGAACGCGCCGTCGACCAGGACCGCGCCCAGGACGCGCTCCGGGTTCCGGTTGGCCCAGTGCGCCCCGACCACCGCTCCGTAGGACCAGCCCACCAGTACCGCCCGGTGTACCCCCCGGGCGGCGAGAACGGCGTCGACGTCCCGGACGGCCGCCTCGAACGAGTAGTCGGCTGAGACCTTCGACTTCCTGCCGCGAGCCCGCTCGTCGTAGCTGATGTGCCGGAACCCGCTGCCCAGGTCGGCGATGACCCGCCGCCAGTAGCCCTGGGTGGCGAACTGACCGTTGAGGTAGACCACGGGGATGCCGGGACCGCCGGTGTCGGTGACGGCGAGGGCGGTGTCGTCGACCGACACCATGCCGGTCCACGTCGAACTGGTCGGGGACATGCTGTTGTTCGTCATGTTGATCAGTCCTTTTCAGAGGCTGCGGGCGTTGATGTCGCCGTTCTGGGTGCTGGCGTGGATGTCGAGTTCGGCGGTGCCGTCGTTCTTGAGGGCGTTGCTGACGCGGCCGTGACCGGTGCCGGCGTCCAGGGCGGCCGAGACGCCTGCGGCGGCGGCAACCGAGATGTCGCCGGACCCGGTACGGAGGACGACAGTGCCGCGCAGGGCCTCGGCGATCCTGATGTCGCCCCGTGCGGTGCTGATCTCGGCGGGGCCGTTGAGTCGGCCGACCTCGACGTCGCCGTCGATCGCGGTGAGCCGGACGCTTGCCGCCTCGTCGATCTTGGTCTTCCGGTACGCCCCGTCGAAGGCGACGTCACCGAGGCGTCCGACGCCCCGAACCTCGGCGCTGGCCGCCCTGGCCTCGACGCGGGAGTCGGTGGGCAGCCGGACGGTGACCTCCAAGGATCCGGACGGGCCGAAGAGCTTGTTGATGGGGCCCGCGGTGGTGATCCGCAGGACGCCGTCGGCGTAGGCCACTGTGGTCTGCTCGGCGGTCGTGGTGTCGCGGCTCTTGGCGGGGTCCGCCGGGCGGACCTCGACGGTGGTGTCGGCGCGGTCAGCGGCGATGAACTGGACGCGTCCGGCGGGGATGTCCAGGACGACGGAGATCGGGGCGGGGGTGTCGAACCTCTGCATCGGGCTCTCCCATGTTCGCGCTGCGTTTTCGATATGGGAAAAGCTACGTTGCTTTCCAATAGCAGGCAACGAGCTAGTTGCACTCCTACAGCGTTTTGCCTGCTAAACATCTTGAGTTTGTTGCAACCGTCCTGAATCTAATGCAACGACGGCCACGGCAGCGTTGCATTGGAGAGTAGGTGAACGCTATAGTGACGGAGTTCGGGAGCACCGCACAGAACCAGCAGGGAGATCGGAATGCCGGGAGGCAGGCTCAGCCACCAGGACCGCCAGCAGATCGCGCTGGGGCTGGCCGACAGCCTCCCGTACGCCGAGATCGCGCGACGTCTCGACCGTCCCACCTCGACGGTGACGCGTGAGGTGATGCGCAACGGCGGCCCCAACGGCTACCGCGCGGACCTGGCCCACCGCGCAACCGAACACCGCGCCCACCGGCGCAGGTCCGCCCCTCCCCGAGGGGCCGAGTCGACCCGCCAACCAGACGGAAGCGACGCCCAGGCCGTGGCCGAGTACGAGGAGACGTTCACCACCGTCCTCATGGCCTCCGGTCTGAACAAGATGGCCGCCCGGGTGCTGGCCCGCCTCTTTCTCACCGACTCGGGCAGCCTCACCGCATCTGAACTCGCTCAGCGCCTCCAGGTCAGCCCGGCGTCGATCTCCAAGGCGATCACCTTCCTGGAGAACCAGAGCCTCGTCCGCCGCGAACGTGACGAACGTCGCCGCGACCGCTACGTCGTCGACGACGAACTCTTCTACCAGGCGACGATCGCCAGCGCCCGGGCCAACGACCATCTCGTCGCAACCGCACGCCAGGGCGTCGCCCTGCTCGGCGCGCACACCCCGGCCGCCGCCCGCCTGGAGAACATCGCTCGCTTCCTCGACTTCATCAGCGAGAGCATCACCCGCGCTGCCGAACAGGCCCGCGAGGTCCTCCGCAGCACACCCTCCACCGCGACCAGCAGGGTTCCGCCGGGTCACAGCGACCAGGCGGCAATCCGGTCGTAGTGCGGCCGGCCGCCGAGGTGGCTGCGATGGCCCTTGGTATCCCGGTCAGCGGTGCCGCTGCCGGTGCCCGGCGCGGGCCGCCGGAAGGGCCAGCCCGGCAGCGTGCAGCACGCCCTCCACCCGGACCCGCTCGATCTCCTGATCGACGCCCTCCAGTTCGGCGAGGTGCTCGGGGACGCCGAGGGCGCGGCAGGCGAGACGAAGCCGGTCGTCGTACGCCTGGAGCAGCGCGCTGTGCCAGACCATCGACCGACCGGTGCCGCCGATCCGCTGACCGCCGAGGCGGCGCAGGTCGGCAGCGAGTTGCTCGAGCGGGCGGCGGTCAGCGCGGTCGAACTCAGTGAGGTCGATGTCCCGGGTCAGCGCGTCGGCCTCGATGGCCCGGTCGAGACGGGCGATGGTGCGCTTCTCCCGTCGACGGTCGCGCCACTCGGACCAGCCGCAGACCACCCGGTCGAGGATCTCGTCGTAGCAGAAGAGCAGGGCGAACGCCGCCGGCAGAGTGGCCACGGCGAGGAACGCCAGGGCCAGCATCAGCGCGCGTCCGACTCCCACGTATCGACGCTAAGCCCCACCGTGCCACCCCGCCAGCGATTTGGCCGCATCCGCGCGATCGGCCCAACCGGACGCGGCCGGGGCGCCCCTTAAACCTCAGCAGTCGGTCGAGGTGACGTAGAAACGGGGCATCGGCAGCACCCGGAAGCGCAGCCGGGCACCGGAGTGGCGCAGCTGCCAGGTGAGCGCGATCAGCGCGGCGGCCAGCGAGATGAGCCCGCCCATCCAGATGCTGGCACCGGCACCGTAGTGCTCCGCGACCCAGCCGATCAGCGGCGCGCCGACCGGGTTGGTGCCCAGGAACACCAGCACCCACAGGGCCATCACCCGTCCCCGGAAGGCCGCGTCCACGCCCATCTGGATCCGCTGGTTGGCGGCCTGAGCGAAGAACACCATGCAGAAGCCGGTCGGCACCAGCAGCGCCACCACCAGCCAGTACGCCGAGGAGAGGCCGACCAGGGTGCCGAAGCTGGCGCAGGCGATCGCCGCGCCGAGCACCAGCCACACGGACGGACGGCTACGCCGACCGGTGCCACTGAGCGCACCGCCGAGCGCGCCGACGGCCAGCGCCGTGCTGAACAGGCCGAACGAGGCGGCACCGGTGTGGAAGACCGTCTTCGCCAACGCGGCCAGGGTGAGCTGGAAGTTGAACAACGACATGCCGATCACCGACATGATCGCCATCGGCAACAGCAGATCGGGCCGACGCCACACGTACCGCAGACCGTCGACGACCCGGGCGGACGCCCGCTCGTCGCGCGGCAGCAGGGCGTCGCGATGCAGCTCGGCCGTCCGCATCCGGACCACGTTGACCAGGGGCGCGATCGAACTGAGGGCGGTGAAGAGGAAGACCGGGCCCACGTTGAACGCGGCGATGGCCAGGCCGGCCACGGCCGGGCCGACGATCCGGGCGGAGTTGAACACGGCGGCGTTCAGCGACAGCGCGTTGGGCAGCAGGGGCGTGCCGACGAGTTCGGAGACGAATGCCTGCCGGACCGGGGTCTCCACCGCGTTGGCCGTACCGAGCAGCGCGGCGAAGGCGAAGACGTGCCAGAGCTGCACCAGGTCGGTGATGACCAGCAGGGACATCCCGAGCGCCAGCAGGCTCCAGAAGGCGTTGGCGACGAAGAGCAGCACCCGCTTGTCGTACCGGTCGGCGAGGCGGCCGGAGAGCAGGGTGAGCAGGAGCACCGGGGTGAACTGACAGGCGGTGACCACGCCGAGCGCGGTGGCCGAGTTGTTGGAGAGCTCGAGGACGAGCCAGTCCTGGGCGATGAACATCATCCAGACGCCGATCAGCTTGATCAGCTGCCCGGATGCGAAAAGTCGGTAGTTGCGGACCTGTAGGGACTGGAACATCGTGCTCAGCTTCGCCTGCACTCTTGGTGCGCCTCCTCCGGACGTACGCGTCATCGACACGTGACGGCACGGACCCGGTGGCGCGGGTGCGGCTCAGGCGCGAGCGAGCTGCTGGAGAATCTCGGCGGCCCTGTGCAGGGTCTCCCGTTCGTCCTCGTCGAGCGCGGCCAGCCGGTGGGCCAGCCATTCGTCGCGGGCCCGCTCGAACTGGTCGAGCACGGCCTGCCCTCCTTCGGTCGCCGCGAGGATGACCTGCCGGCCGTCGGTCGGGTGGGGGGTCCGCCGCACGAGGCCACGGTCCTCCAACTTCGCGACGATCTTGGTCATCGTCGGCGGCTGCACCCGTTCGATCTCGGCCAGTTCCCGGGGTGTCATCGTGCCCGCCAGCCGCAGGCTGGTGAGCGCGGAGACCTGGGTGACCGTGAGGTCGCCGACCGGCCGGGCCTGTCGGACCCGCCGGTTGAGTCGGGTGATCGCATCTCGCAGCTGGGGAGCCAGCTGCGCCGGTGGCACGCGTTCCGCCGTCACCGTCCGCTCCGTCACGTTAGTTAGCTTAACTAATGAGCATGGCTAACGACATCCGTTATGACCAGGCTCACGGGGATGTTTGTGCTGTTCCGGGCGGGGAATCACCCTCGACTCCCCGCCCGGACGACGCTCCTAGAGCACCAGCGACTCGATGGGCCCGCGCAGGAAGTACAGCACGAAGAGCGCGGCCACCCCGTACAGCAACGGGTGGACCTCCCGGGCCTTGCCCTTCGCCAGCTTGACCACCACGAAGGTGATCAGACCGGCGCCGATCCCGTTGGAGATCGAGTAGGTGAACGGCATCAGCACGATGGTGAGGAACGCCGGAATGGCGATCTCGTAGTCGGACCAGTCGATCGTCCGTACCGCGGTCATCATCAGGAAGCCGACCACCACCAGCGCCGTCGACGCCGCCTCGAACGGCACGATCACCACCAGCGGCGCCAGGAACATCGCCAGCAGGAAGAGAACGCCGGTGACCAGGCTGGCCACGCCGGTCCGGGCGCCCTCCCCGACACCTGCGGCACTCTCGATGTACGACGTGTTGCTCGACGTGCTGGCCGCACCACCGGCCGCCGCCGCGATCGAGTCGACGAGCAGGATCTCCTTGGCCTTCGGCGGGGTGCCCCGCTCGTCGAGCAGGCCACCCTCCTGACCGACCGCCACCATCGTGCCCATGGTGTCGAAGAAGTCCGTGATCAACAGGGTGAAGACGAACATCAGCACGACCACCCAGCCGGCCCGTCCCCACGAGTCGAGCACGTTGAACTTGCCCAGCAGCGACAGGTCCGGCACGTCCACCACCGTCTTGGGCAGCTCCGGCACGTTCAGTGCCCAGCCCTTCGGGTTGGGCTGACCGTTGACGAACGACGGGCCGATGTTGGCGACCGCCTCGACGATGACCGCCAGCACGGTGGAGGTCAGGATCCCGATCAGGATCGCGCCCTTCACCCGGCGCACCACGAGCACCAACGTGAGCAGCAGGCCCACCACGAAGACCAGCAACGGCCAGCTCACCAGCTTGCCGCCGATACCCAGGCCGACCGGCACTGTGGTGTTGGCCGCGTCCGGAATGCGCCGGACGAAGCCGGCGTCCACCAGGCCGATGATGGTCAGGAAGAGGCCGATGCCGACCCCGATCGCGGTCTTCATCTGGGTCGGCACCGAGCGGAACACCGCGGTCCGCAGACCGGTCAGCACCAGCACCGCGATGATCACACCCTCGATCACCACCAGGCCCATCGCGTCGGCCCAGGTCATCTCGGGGGCGATCTCGTACGCCACCAGCGCGTTGACGCCCAGACCGGCGGCGAGCGCCAGCGGGAACCGGCCGACCACACCCATCAGGATGGTCATCAGGCCGGCGACCAGCGCGGTCGCCGCAGCCAGCGCGGGAATCGGGAGGGTCTTGCCGTCACCGTCGACGGCGCCGCCCAGGATCAGCGGGTTGAGCACCACGATGTACGCCATCGTGAAGAAAGTCGCCAGGCCACCGCGTACCTCACGGCTCAACGTCGAGCCGCGGGCCGAAATCTCGAAGAACCGGTCGAAACCGTTACGCGGATGAGCAGGGTTGGGAGGGGTGCCGTTCTCGGGCGGCGCTACGGCCATCAGGTCCTCGCAGGTGATCTTCCGGTTGTCGCGCGCATCGTCCCAGATCGTCGGTGGGCAGCGGAAGCAGATCCCGTACGCTTGCCGAATGCCGACCGAGCAGCCACCGCGGCCCGCACCACTGGACCCGCCGATGGTGCCGTTCGCCCTCGCCGGGTTGATCGCGTGGGCGGTGGCCGGGTTGGTCCTGCTGATCTTCTTTCGGGGTTGGTTGACCGACCACGATCACCAGAACTGGCTCTGGACCTGCCTCGCTGGTTTCCTGTGGGGCTTTCCCGGCCTCGCCGTGATGATGCGCCACGACGCCAACCGACGCCGCCGCCGAGCGAGGTGAGCTGACCACCGCGCCGGAGCACTCCGGCGCGGACGATCAGGAGTGCCCGTACGGCTCCGCCGGCTCAGCCGCCTCCACCGAGCCCGGGGGACGGCTCACCGACATGGCCTCCACCGCGCTGTCGTCGTACACCGTGGGTAGCTCCTCGACAGCGGTCTCGGCCGCCTCGATCAACGTCTCGGAGTGCGCGCCGCAACCGTGATCGGCGCTCACCACCCGGCCGTCGTCGGGGGCGTAAAAGTTGCCGCACGCCCCGAATGCCTGCCGCATCGCACCGGCCAGCGGCAGGTAGAAGCCGCAGGTGCCGCAGCGGGCGGCGGCCGGAGCGGCGGTCGAGATGGCCGCGGCGGGGCCGTGGTCACCCTCGTACCAGCGCTGCGCCGCGTCGATGCGGCCCTCCCGGGAGAGCACCCGGGCCCGCCCGAGGCCCAACTCCCACGCCGTCTCCTCGACCGCCGGGTCGTCGGAGAGCAGGTAACCGGGGACCAGTCGATCGTCGTCGGGCGAGGTCGGCAGCAGGTCACCGGGACCCAGATCACCCGGCTTGAGCCGCTCCTGCCAGGGCAGCCAGCCGGGCGCGAGCAGCGCGTCCGGCCCGGGCAGCAGGACCGTCTCGCAGATGGTCACCGTCTTGCTGCGCGGCACCCGGGTGACGGTGACCGCCCAGCGCCAGCCGCGGTAGCCGGCGAGGCGGCATTCGAAGTAGTGGGTGACCAGCCGATCACCCTCGGCCACGACCTGCAGGTGGTCGCCGACATCGTCGGCGTCCACCTCGGTGATGCCGGCGCGGGCCACCTCGACGGCGGCGGCGCAGACCTGGTCGAGACGGGCGGCACGGGTGGAGGCGGGCCTGGTCACCTCACCATTGTTCCCCATGCGCCTCGCAGGGGTGACAGGGACTCCCGGGGAACCTTTCCCAGCGGTGGTGCGGCGTACCCGGATCAGATGGGCGAGGATGGTGCACATGCCGTCGTACTCCCGCTCCGGGCGTTCCGTCCTCGGTCGGACCGTCGGCACCGGCATTCGCGCCGTCCGGCTGCTGCTGCGCGGTTCGCTGGGCAGCGGCCGCTGGGTGACCCGCCGGGCCGGCCGGGCCCGCGCCCGGGGTGCCGGCGGCGAGGTCGGCATGGTTCGCCTGTTCGACCTGCACGCGCTCTCCTGTGCCGGTGACACTCTGATCGCCATCGGCCTGGCCGGCACGATCTTCTTCAACGTGCCGCTCGGCGAGGCCCGCAGCAAGGTCGCGCTCTACCTGCTGGTGACCATGGTGCCGTTCGCGATGCTCGCCCCGGTGGTGGGCCCGCTTCTGGACCACTTCCGGCACGGCCGGCGGTACGCCCTGGCCGCGACGATGCTCGGCCGCGCCTTCCTGGCCTGGTTGATCTCCGATTACATCCACGGCTTCGGGCTCTATCCGGCCGCGTTCGGGGTGCTCGCGCTCTCCCGGGCGTACGGCGTGGCCCGCTCCGCGGCGGTGCCCCGGTTGTTGCCGGAGGGCCTCGGCTTGTCCCAGGTGGGTGCCCGGGCCAGCGTCTACGGCACGGTCGCGGGTGCGCTGGTGGCACCGATCGGGTTGGCCGCGTTCTGGTTCGGGCCGCAGTGGCCGCTACGGGTCGCGTCGGTGATCTTCCTGGTCGGCATGGTGATCTCCCTGCGGCTGCCACCGAAGGCCGACTCGGAGCCACCGGAGCGGGTCCCCCGGCCCCTGCGCGCGCTGGGCCGCCGCCGGGGTGACCGTCCGCTGGGCCGGGGCCGACCGGCCGGCCGGCTGGTGATCGCCACCCTGATCGGCGCCGCGACGCTACGCGCGCTCTACGGCTTCCTGCTGCTCTTCCTCGCCTTCGCGATCAAGAAGGGCGACCTGACCACAGTGGTGTTCGGCCGGGATCTGGGCGTCGAGTGGGCGTTGGGCGTGGTCGGCGGCGCGCTCGCGGTCGGCACCTTCCTGGCCACCGCCATCGGCACCCGACTGCGCATCCACCGGCCGACCGCCATCCAGTCCAGCAGCATGATCATCGTGGCCGGGGTGGCGGTGCTCGCCGTGATCCAGTTCTCGCTGCTGATGGTCGCCCTGCTCTGCCTGGTCGCCGCGCTGGTCAGCGGAATAGCGAAGCTGGCGGTGGACGCCTCGATCCAGGAGCGCATCCCGGAACGGTTGCGGGCCAGTTCCTTCGCCCACTCCGAGACGGTGCTGATGCTCGCCTTCGTCGCCGGCGGCGGGCTCGGGCTGGTGCCGTTCGACGGTCGGGTGGGCATCGCCGTCGCCGCCGGGGTCGGCGTACTGGCCGCGATCCGGGGTGTGCTGGCCGCCGCCCGGCTGCGCGGCGAGAAGCTGGCCGGCCGACCGCTCGGCGACGACGAGCTGACCGAGGACGAGCCGGCGGACGAGCCCGGCGACCCCACACCCACCTCACCGGCACCGGCCCAGACCAGCTCACCGCAGTACGACGACCCGAGCCTGGCCCCGCCGGGCTACCACATCTACCGCCCGTCGTCGTCGGTTGGCGGCCCCGGCGGCGGGGCCGACGACGAGACCCGCCGCGAATCCCCCGGCTCACTCTCGTGACCGGTCTGCTGGTGGTGACGGCGGTTCCCGCCGAGGCGGACGCGGTCCGCGCCGGGCTGACCGACCACACCGTGACCGTCACCCCGGTCGGCGTGGGTCCGGCCGTCGCCGGTGCCGCCACCGCCCGGCTGCTGGCGCTGGCCGAGGCCGCTGGCCGCCCGTACCGTGCGGTGATCAGCGCCGGTGTGGCCGGCGGCTTCACCGGGCGGGCCGAGGTCGGCGACACCGTCCTGGGCACCGCCAGCATCGCCGCCGACCTCGGCGCTGAGTCGCCGGACGGTTTCATCCCCGTCGACGAGCTGGGCATGCCGCCCGCGCTGCTCGGTGCCGGCAGCCGGGTGCCGACGGACCCGGGCCTGCTGGCGACACTGCGGGCCGCCCTCCCGACGGCCACGGCCGGCCCGGTGCTCACGGTCAGCACCGTCACCGGCACCACCGCCAGCACCGACGAGCTGCGTCGGCGGCATCCGGAAGCGGTCGCCGAAGCCATGGAGGGGTACGGCGTGGCGGTCGCCGCGGCGCAGGCCGGGGTGCCCTTCGCCGAACTGCGCACCATCTCCAACCCGATCGGCCCCCGCGACCGGGACGCCTGGCGGCTGCGCGAAGCCCTCGCCGCGCTGACCGTGGCAGCCCCGGCACTGCGCTGACTACGGCTGCGGCGGACGGACCTCGAGCGCGAGCGCAGACGGCCGGCCCGCCTGTAGCTCGAACCCACAGGCGAGCAGGAACTCGACGTTTCCCGCTTCGGCTATCGCGTGGGTGGTCCGAATGCCGGCCACCGCCATCTCCTTGGCCAGCAACCCGATCAGCTGACGCCCGATGCCTAAGGTCCGCAGGCCGGGAACAACGAGAACGCCCTCCAACACCAGCTCACGCCGATCGCCCCAATCCTCACCGACGAGGAGGTCAAAGCTCCGCTCATGGGCCCTCAGCTCACCGACCGGCCCGGCACCGGGCACCTCGGCGACGAAACGCCACGAGGTGGCCGGCAGCCCTTCGACAGCCCGCCGAAACCGCACCCGGGCACGGGAGAGGTCCCGCAAGCGCCGCTCGTCGCGTCGCGCTCGATCCAGGTCGTAGGTCAGCTCCGGGACGCGTACCGGCCACAACCGCTGCGGCAAGGTGTAGGAGTGCACCCACCAGGCGCCCGGCCAGTCGTTGAGGGTCAGAACTCGACGGACGTCAAGGTGGGCCGGGTATCGACGACCGGCCTCATCCCGTACCTCGTTGTCGGGTCGTAGCTCGTTGTCGGGTCGTGGCTCGCTGTCGGGTCGTGGCTCGTTGCCGAGAGGAGCGCCGGGCAGGCTGAGGACGATTTCACCGCCGGCCGCGCGGATCAGCCGCTCCACCGTCTGAAACGCCGGCCCGCCACCCTGCCCCGACTCGATCCGCGCCACCGTGCTCTTCGGGACCCCGGACTGCTCGGCCAACTCCCGCTGACTCAGATCGGCACGTCGACGAAGATCCCGCAGGATCTCCCCCACGTCGATCGCACCCTTGTCAGCAACCACCCGTCCATGGTTTTCCGTCCACCATTCGTCGTCAACAGGACGCCAGCCGCCTGTGGATAAATCTGTGGATAGGGGTGCCGCCGTTGTGCATACCTCTTCGTTCGGTCCTGTAGAGCTGCCCGGTGCGTGGGGCGGAACGATGGACGCCGGCTTGGCGTCGCCGCACTGACACACGCCGCCCCACCAGGGGGGCAGCTCTACAGGACGCGGCAGTGACTAGTCCTACCCCTGAGACCGGCGTTCGACGGCCATACGGGTACCGCGTGCCTGGCAGGTCACAGGCGCGGGACCGCGGCTACTGGACGGGTCGCGGGCGGGGCTAACGTGAGGGTGTGGCGCTCTCTCTGGCGATCTCGCCCTGCCCCAACGACACGTTCGTCTTCCACGCGCTCGTGCACGGGCGGGTGCCCGGCGCGCCGCCGGTCGAGGTGACGTACGCCGACGTGGACGTCACCAACACGGCGGCCGAGCGGGGCGCGTTCGACCTGGTGAAGGTGAGCTTCGCGGCGCTACCCTGGCTGCTCGACGACTACGATCTGCTGCCCTGCGGCGGCGCGCTCGGTCGCGGCTGCGGCCCGCTGGTGCTCACCAGGGGCGACCGCACCGACCTGACCGGCGCGACGGTGGCGGTGCCGGGCGACCGGACCACCGCGTACCTGCTGTTCCGGCTCTGGTCGGCCGGGCGGCCGCCGGCCCGGATCGAGGTGGTCCCGTTCCACGAGATCATGCCGGGCGTGGCGGCCGGGCGCTACGACGCTGGGCTGGTCATCCACGAGGCCCGGTTCACCTACCACCGACACGGCCTGAGCGCCCTGGTCGACCTCGGCGAGTGGTGGGAGACCGACACCGGCCTGCCCATCCCGCTCGGCGCGATCCTGGCCAAGCGGGGCGCGGTGGACCCGGAGGCCGCGGCCGGCTGGGTCCGCGAGTCGGTCCGGCAGGCCTGGGCCGACCCGGCGGCCAGCCGGGAGTACGTGCTGGCGCACGCCCAGGAGATGGAGCTCGACGTGGTGGACCGGCACATCGGCCTCTACGTCAACGAGTTCACCGCGGACCTGGGCGAGGCCGGTTTCGCCGCGGTGGCGGCACTGCTCGACCGGGCCGCCACCGCTGGCCTGGTGCCTCAGACCTCCAGCTCGCGGGCCACCGCGTGGACCAGCTGAGCGATCTTCTGCGCGGTCTTCTTGTCCGGGTACCGACCCCGACGCAGGTCCGGCTGGACCTTCGCCTCCAGCACCTTGATCATGTCCTCGACCAGGCCGTGCAGCTCCTCGGCCGGTCGACGGCGCAGCTCCGCCATCGACGGCGGCGCGTCCAGCAGCTTGACGCCCATGGCCTGCGCGCCCCGGCGGCTGTCCACCACACTGAAGTCGACCCGCTGGCCACCCTTGAGGTCGGTGACACCCGCCGGCAGCGCCCCCTTGGGCAGGAACACGTCGCCGCCCTCGTCACTCGTGACGAAGCCGTATCCCTTGGCCGTGTCGTACCACTTCACTCGACCCGTAGGCACCTGAAAACCCCTGCTTCACTTGAGCCGCTACTGCTCCAAGGCTAGCTGGATCATCCCGTCGAGCGCCGCTGGGAATTCGGTGAGCTCGTCCAGCACCACTTCCGCCCCGGCCGCAAGCAGCTCATCGGAGGAACACGGGCCGGTCGCCACAGCGATGCCGGGCACCCCGGCCGCTGCCGCCGCCACCATGTCCGCCACATGATCACCGACGTAGTGGGTCGCACCGTGCTCCCGCAGCGCGGTCGCCTTCTGCTCGGCGAACAGGTCGCCGGCCAACTCGTCGACCACGAGGCCGAGGTGGTCCAGGTGCAACCGGGCCAGCCGGCCGATCTTGGACGTGACGACAAGCACCCGGCCGCCGCGCGCGTGGATCTCGTCGATGGCCTCCCGCGCGCCGGGCAGCGGCAGCGTCGGAGTGATCGCGTACGCCGGGTACAGCTCGCGGTACACCCGTACCGCCGACTCGACCTGCTCTGGCGGGAACCAGTGCGCGATCTCGGTACGCAGCGGCGGCCCGAGCCGGGACACCGCCAGCTCGGCGTCGATCGGCACACCTGTCCTCGCGGTCAGCGCCCGGTACGTCGCGGCGATGCCGGGGCGGGAGTCCACCAGGGTCATGTCGAGGTCGAATCCGACGGTCAGTGCGGGCATGTCGAGAAACGTACCGGCTACTCCCAGTCGGCCGGACGTCCGAGGGGCGCGGAAGCCCGGTGCCGGGCTAGCGTGGAAAGACGATGACCACCTCACTCGCCGACCACCTGCGGTCGCTGCCCGACGAGTCACTGGCCGCGCTCCTCCAGCTGCGGCCCGACCTCGTCGTGCCCGTGCCGGCCGACGTCTCCGCCCTGGCCATCCGGGCCCAGTCCCGGGTCTCCGTGGCCCGTGCGCTGGACGGGCTGGACCAGTTCACCCTCCAGATCCTCGACGCCGCCCGCCTCACCCGGAATCCGGACGACGCGACCACGGCCACCGACACCGTGCTCGCGATGGCGACGGCCGGGCCGCAACCGCCGGCTCCGACGGCCGTCCGGGCCGCCGTGGACCGGCTGCGTGCGCTCTTCCTGCTGTACGGCCCGGAGCACGCGCTCCAGGTGGCGCCCGCCGTCGACGAAGTCGCCCCGTACCCCGCCGGGCTCGGCCGGCCGGCCGCGGAGCTGGACCCGCGCACGGCCGCGCTCTGCGCGGACCCGGCGAAGCTGCGACGGACGGTGCTCGCCGCCCCGCCCTCGGCGCGGGCGATCCTGGACCGGTTGGCGGCCGGCCCGCCGGTGGGCAGCGTGCCGCCGGGAGCGTTGCAGGCGCCGCCGCTCGGCGCGGAGGACCCGGTCCTCTCCGACCCGACAAACGGTGGCGCGCCGACCGGCTCCCCGGTGCGGTGGCTCGTCGACAACCGGCTGCTGGTTCCGGTGACGACCGGCTCGTCCACGGCCAGCGGAACGGTGGAGCTGCCCCGCGAGGTCGGCCTGCTGCTGCGCCGCGACAGCGGCCCGCTCGGGCCGCTGCGCACCAGCCCACCGCCGGTGGCCGCCGCGCCGCGCGAGCCGAAGGCGGTCGACTCGGCCGGAGCCGGACAGACCATGGAGGTGGTCCGGAACACCGAAGGGCTGCTGGAGCAGCTCGCCGACGAGCCCGCGCCGGTGCTGCGTTCGGGGGGCATCGGTGTGCGGGACCTACGCCGGTTGGCGCGTACCGGCGGGCTGGACGAACCGACCACAGCGCTGCTGCTGGAGGTCGCGTACGCGGCGGGGCTCCTCGGTGAGCTGGAGATGCCCGGCTCGGCCACCGGCCGGTACGGGGCGGATCAGCAGGTGCTGCCGACCGGCGGGTACGAGGTGTGGCGGGCCGCCTCGCTGGCCCAACGGTGGGAGCAGCTCGCCCGAGCCTGGTTGACCATGACCCGGCAGGTGGGGCTGGTCGGCCGCCGGGACGACCGGGACCGGCCGATCACCGCGCTCTCCGCCGAGGCCGAGCGGGCCAGCGTGCCGGCCACCCGGCGGGCGGTGCTCGGCGTCCTCGCCGACCTGGAGCCGGCCACCGCGCCCACCCCGGAGGAGGTGCAGGACCTGCTGGACTGGCGGGCCCCGCGCCGCAGCCGAGGCCGGGACGCCGCCCACCGGGAGGTGCTGGCCGAGGCCGCACAGCTGGGCGTGACGGGGCTGGGGGCGCTCACCTCGTACGGTCGGCTGCTGCTGGGCGACCTGACGTCGACCGACGAGCGGGGCGACGACCCGCTGGGCGTGCACGCGGACGTCGAGAGCGGCGACCCGTCCAGTGCCGCGCGGGCGCTGGACGCGCTGCTGCCCGCCCCGGTCGACCATTTCCTGGTGCAGGCAGACCTGACCGTGGTGGTGCCCGGCCCACCCGAGCCGGCGCTCGCCGTCGAGCTGGAGGCGATGACCGAACTCGAGTCGGCCGGTGGGGCCAGCGTGCACCGGGTCACCACGGCGAGCGTGCGGCGAGCCCTGGATTCCGGCTACACCGCGGACGACCTGCACGACGTGTTCCGGCGCCGGTCGCGGACCCCGGTGCCGCAGGGGCTCACCTACCTGATCGACGACGTGGCCCGTAAGCACGGCGGGCTGCGGGTCGGCCTGGCCGGGGCGTACCTGCGCAGCGACGACGAGACGCTGATCAGCGAGGTGCTCGCCGACCGGCGGCTGGAGTCATTGGCGCTGCGGCGGCTCGCCCCGACGGTGCTCTGTACGCAGTACCAGGTTGGTCGGCTGCTGGGCGCGCTTCGCGACGCCGGGTACGCCCCGGTGCAGGAGGACGGCACCGGCAGCACGGTGCTGGCCCGGCCGCGAATTCGGCGTGCCCCGGCCCGGGTGTCGGTGACCACCCGGACGATCGACCCGCTGGCCGCCCCGAAGCTGCCCATGCCCCGGCTGCTCGGTGTGGTGGAGCACATCCGGCGGGGTGACGCGGCGGCGCGGGCGGCCCGACGGGCACCGGCGGTGGTGCGCGGCGGCGCGGCAGGGCTGGGCGGCGGCCCGGTGCCAGCGCACACCCACAGCGAGGCCCTGGCGGTGCTTCAGCAGGCGGTCCGGGACAAGGCGCTGGTCTGGGTCGGTTACGTCGACGCGCACGGGGCGACGGCGTCGCGCCTGCTCAAGCCGGTTTCGATCGGTGCCGGCTACCTGCGGGCCGAGGACGAACGGACGGAGATGCTGCACACGTTCGCGCTGCACCGGATCACCGCGGCGGTGGTGGCGGACTGACCGACGGCGCCACCGCGCGGGCGCTGTCGGTCAGCGGCGGCTGCGGCGTACGGTGCCGACCACCGAGATGATCAGCAGCAGCGCGAACCCGGCGCCGGCGGACTCCCCGACCGAGTCGACGAAGCCCTGCTGGAGCACCAGCCAGCCGAAGAGGAACCACCCCAGGAGGAGCGTCGCCGCGACGGCGTACGCGATCACGGTCGCTCGGGACACCTCGTCGGGTGGCGCTTGCTCGTGCTTCGCGATCACGTCACGGTCGACCGTCATACCCAGCCTCCCCGCCCGGTCCGGACCCTGGACTCCCAGGGTGACACTCGAAAGTCCGGTCGGACAGGGGGTTATCCCCCCGATTCGCTCCGTGTCGCTCAGGTGCCGGGGCGGCGACCGATCAGCACCACCCGGGTGCCGACAGTGCCCAGCTCCCACATTCGGACGGCGTCGGCGTGCAGGAGGTTGACGCAGCCGTGCGAGCCGATCGACTTGTCGTGCAGGTAGGTGGTGGTCTCGTGGAAGCCCATCCCCTGGGTGAAGTGCTGCCAGTACGGCAGCCACACCTCGTACGGGTCGGACCACTCCTTGGGGTTGCGGTAGTTGACGGCGTACGTGCCGGCCGGGGTGCGGTAGCCGGACATGCCGGTGCGGGTCACCGTCGGCGCCATGATCACCTTGCCGCCGCGGAGTGCCCAGACGGTCTGCCGGGTCAGGTCAACGCAGAACGTGGTGCCCGTGCCGGCCTTGCAGCGGGCCGGGTCGGTGGTGGCGAGGCGCTGGGCCACGTCGAAGGTGGTCGGTCCGGCGCGACCCTCGACGGGGCGAATGCCGTACCTCTTCTGGAACTTCTTGATCGCGGCGCAGTCGGCGGCGGACTGCCGCCCGTCCACGGTCACCGCCCCGAACCCGCCCAACCGGGCCAGGTAGGCCTCCACCGCACGCTGGTGCTGGCCCTGGGGGCAGCCGGCGACGGCCGGCGTACCGGTGCTGGGGGTCGGTTTGGTCGTCGTCGTGCGGGTCGGCTTCGGCGTGGGTTTCCGGGTCGCTGTGGGCGCGGCCGGCGCGGGCCGGCCGTGCTGGTCCGGCCCGGGCGTGTCGCTCACCCCCGTTGCCTGTTCCGCCGCACCGGCTGGGGCGGCTCCCCCGCCACCACTCCCGCCGGACTGCGGATCGAACGCACACGCACCCGCGCCGACCAGCACGACCACCACAAGGGCGACCAGCCGGGAAGTGATCCGAACGTGCTTCACGGGCCCTCCCCAGACAGTCGTCCCTTTACTAGACGTTCGTGGGTGCCGTCACGGTTGCGGCCGGTGAGCAACTTTCTTCCGCCGTCCCGCACCGTGCAACACTGGATGGTCGGCCAGCGGCGGGTACGCGACCCGTTCCGGCCGGACGGCCAACCGAGGAGAGGACGCTGGCGTGAGTGGTGGACCACTGATCGTGCAGTCGGACAAGACCCTGCTGCTGGAGATCGACCACCCCGACGCGCAGGCCTGTCGAATGGCGATCGCGCCGTTCGCGGAGCTGGAACGCTCGCCGGAGCACGTGCACACCTACCGTCTGACCCCGCTGGGTCTGTGGAACGCCCGCGCCGCGGGGCACGACGCCGAGGGTGTCGTCGACTCGCTGATCAAGTACTCCCGCTATCCGGTGCCGCACGCGCTGCTGGTGGACGTGGCCGAGACGATGGACCGGTACGGCCGGCTTCAGCTCGCCAACGACCCGGCGTACGGGCTGGTGCTGCGCGCACTGGACCGGTTGGTGCTGATCGAGGTGGCCAAGAGCAAGAAGCTCGCCGGGATGCTCGGCGACAAGATCGACGACGACACCATCCGGGTGCACCCGTCCGAGCGTGGCCGGCTCAAGCAGGCGCTGCTCAAGCTGGGCTGGCCGGCGGAGGACCTGGCCGGCTACGTCGACGGTGAGGCGCACCCGATCGAGCTGGCCGAGGCCGGCAAGAACGGGCGCAAGCCGTGGACGCTGCGGTCGTACCAGCGGGAGGCCGTCGAGGCGTTCTGGGCCGGCGGGTCGGGCGTGGTGGTGCTGCCCTGCGGCGCCGGAAAGACCCTGGTCGGCGCGGCGGCGATGGCCGAGGCGAAGGCAACCACGCTGATCCTGGTCACCAACACGGTCGCCGGCCGGCAGTGGAAGCGGGAGCTGATCGCCCGCACGTCGCTGACCGAGGAGGAGATCGGCGAGTACTCGGGCGAGCGCAAGGAGATCCGCCCGGTCACCATCGCCACGTACCAGGTGCTCACCTCGCGGCGCGGCGGCGCGTTCACCCACCTGGACCTGTTCGGGGCCCGCGACTGGGGCCTGGTCGTCTACGACGAGGTGCACCTGCTGCCCGCGCCGATCTTCCGGTTCACCGCGGACCTCCAGGCCCGCCGTCGGCTGGGCCTCACCGCGACTCTGGTACGCGAGGACGGCCGCGAGGGTGACGTGTTCAGCCTGATCGGCCCGAAGCGGTACGACGCGCCGTGGAAGGACATCGAGTCGCAGGGCTGGATCGCCCCGGCCGAGTGCACCGAGGTCCGGGTGACCCTGACCGACGCGGAGCGGATGTCGTACGCGACAGCGGAGGCCGAGGAGCGCTACCGGATGGCGGCGACCGCCCGCACCAAGCTGCCGGTGGTCAAGGCGCTGGTCGACCGGCACCCCGACGACCAGGTGCTGGTGATCGGCGCGTACATCGACCAGCTGCACCAGCTTGGCGAATACCTGGACGCGCCGATCATCCAGGGCTCGACCACCAACAAGGAACGGGAGCGGCTGTTCGACGCGTTCCGCTCCGGCTCGCTGCGCACCTTGGTCATCTCGAAGGTCGGGAACTTCTCCATCGACCTGCCCGAGGCCGCGGTGGCGATCCAGGTGTCCGGGACGTTCGGGTCACGCCAGGAGGAGGCGCAGCGGCTGGGTCGGGTGTTGCGGCCAAAGGCCGACGGGCGGCAGGCGCACTTCTACACGGTGGTGTCCCGGGACACGATCGACACGGAGTACGCGGCGCACCGGCAGCGCTTCCTCGCCGAGCAGGGCTACGCGTACACCATCGTCGACGCCGACGACGTCCTCGGCCCGAAGCTCCCTACGGTCGACTGATGAAGTACACCGCCAGATGCGTACGCTCGGGCGCTTGGTGGGCGATCAGCGTGCCGGAGATCAAGGGCGTGTTTTCCCAGGCTCGTCGTCTCGACTAGGTCGAACGGATGGCACGTGAGGCCATCGCCCTCATCCGCGACGTCGACCCGAACAGCTTCGATGTTGACGTACAGCCCGACCGGAAGAGGCGACGCGCGCTGCCGAGCGTGGATTGAGGAGACGTCTGGTTAATTGCGCCTACCAGGACGTAGGACGCCAACCTGCTCGATTCGAGCCATGATATCGCCGACGAAGGCAGCGAAGCCAATCTCTGGATCGGGCTGGCGGATAGGTGCATCCGCTTCCCGGGAAGAGGTGACAAGGCAGGTGGCGTCATACAATCCTGCGGTCATGAGGCGCTGGCAAAAAACCCAGTAGCGATCCAGGTAGGAGGTGTCGGCGAAGGCAGGATCGATTGGCAAGGTGCCGCTTCGTGGCATTCCCTTCCGGGTGGACGTCGCCGCCTCTTCGACCAACAGAACGTAACCGAGCCATGGCCGCAGCTGGCCGAGCAGCCCGTGCTCGTATGCGTGCCACAGGTCGACTGCGCTACCGATCGCCTCCTCGGTGCGGTTGTTGAAGTTGTTGCCAAAGGACGGGCCGACGTGTGACTTGAGTTCGATGGCCGCGACCAGTTCATCCTCATGAAGGACGACGAGGTCCCACTTCTTTGTCGGTCGGAAGTAGCCAGGCAGCTCGACTCCGGACCTGCAACGCACGGCGTCGGCCGGAAAACCGGCATCTCGAAAGACGTTCGCCAGCAGTTCGGTCAGGGCGTCGAGATGCGCCCCGCCGGTCACCGCGCCGCGCCCTCCGGTGTCTGCCCGGCCCGACAGCAACTTCTTAGCGGCTTGCGACTCTCGAACCATCCAGGAGCTACGAACTGCCTCCTCGAACGCCCGCTCGTCCATCGATCAGGTCTCCCGACTCCTCGATCCCGTACACCCGCAGCGCAACCTCCGTTGCCGCCCGGGTGTCCCGCTGGTCGAACGCGGCGGCGAGCGCGGCTTGAGCCGCGGGTGAGATCGTCTCGGGCCGGGGAACGCGGATTCGACGTAGGTACTGGGCTTGGAATCGAAGGGTGCCGCCCCGCATCCTAACGGCGTATGCCTCGACGAACGCCTGCGCGACACGGGACAGCAGCAGTCCACCTAGGACACGCAGGTCCCAGGCGTCGGAAACGATGTAGTACAGGTTGTGATGCGGGTAGAAGTTCCCCTCGTCCAGGACGGGATGGATCTCGCTCTTCATGTCGGGGAACAACAGCTTCGGTCGCGCGACCAGGGAATGGTCAACCTTGTCGATGGTTCGATACCAGTGAGCGGGTCGCTTGCCGGCGACGTGTCGGCGCTTGAGGGCCGCAGCGTGCCGTTCGTAGTAGGCCCGCAGACGCGGAAGGGCATCCAGGTCAACGAGTTGCCCGTCCGCGCCCCAGGGGTTGACCAGGTAATGACCGGACCATTCCAGGGTGCCCGAGGTCGTGTCCCGCACCATCGACAGCGGCAGCAGCCGTCTCGGCTCGACATCTGCGCCGGTGGTGATGAAGACGCTGTCGGCGCCGGTGGCGACGCCAATACCGACCCGAGTGCCGGTCTCCGCGTCTTCCAACGGGGGAAAGCATTCGTTCAGGTCCTCGATCAGGGCGAGCCGCGAGGGCGAGCCCGTCGGCCAGGAGTGTCCCCCGCTGAACCAGTGCGGGAGTCGTGCGATCTCGTACCGGTCATCGGCCCACGGCACCGACTCCGGGTTGGCGATCCACTCCAGTAGTTCCGGAGCGTCCTGGGAGCCGAAGGCCCTCCGGGTGTCTGCCACTACCGCAGCGCTCTGGGGAGCGCGGCGAATCACCGTGATCGCGGGGTAGGCGGAAACCTGCTCCTCGAACGCGTCGACGTCGTGCATCGTGACCGTCACGTCGAGGCTGTACCTGGCGGAGATGAGCTCCCGCAACTGCCGGCCGTACTGGTTACGCATCCACCGGTCGGCGCAGATGAACGCCAGCACCCCGCCCTGTCTCAGCGAACGCAACCCGCGCTCGAAGAAGCCGACATACAGGTCGGACCGGCCGGTCATAGTGGGACACGCCGCGCGGTACGCCGCCATCCGGTCCGCTGGTACGTCCTCCAACCGCACGTAGGGAGGATTACCAACGACAAGGTCAACGCCGTCGTCAACGTGGGCATCGAGTAGGTAGTCACCTTGTCGCACCCACGACGTCGCCACCTCGCGGGCTTCAGCAGGTGGCCAGCCGTCGTCGACGAACACGTCCTGGGCCAACCGCCTGCTGGCTAACGCATTGGGTGTGAGCAGGTCGAAGGCGCGCACCGCACGCTTGGCGTCCAGGAGCGGGCGGTCGTGCTTGCGGCATGAGGCGCTGAGCCGGGCCGCCATCGAGGCCAGGAAGGCGCCGGTGCCGCAGGCCGGCTCGACCGCTAGTAGCTCGGCGAGGTCACGGTCAGGGGTATAGCCGGCCAGGTCCAGAATCAGATCGACGACCCATCGACGGGTGAAGACCTCGCCATGCTCGACCGATTTTTCCGGAATCGCCGCGAGCGGCGACTGCATCTCGCCCAGCGTGAGCTGCCGCGTCTGCTTCGCCACCGTACTCATCCGACGAGCATAGGACAGCCCGCTGACGACCCCGTGGCAGGACATCGAGTCGCAGGGCTGGATCGTCCCGGCCGAATGCATCGAGGTCCGGGTGACGCTCACCGACGCCGAGCGGATGTCCTACGCGACGGCGGAGGTCGAGGAGCGCTACGGGATTGCGGCCACCGCGCGGACGAAGCTGCCGGTGGTGAGGGCACTGGTCGAGGGCACCCGGACGACCAGGTGCTGGTGATCGGCGCGTACATCGGCCAACTGCACCAGCTCGGCGAGTACCTCGACGCGCCGATCATCCAGGGCTCGACCACGAACAAGGAGCGGGAACGACTCTTCGACGCGTTCCGCTCGGGCTCGCTGCGGACGTTGGTGATTTCGAAGGTCGGGAACTTCTGCGTTGATCTGCCCGAGGCGGCGGTGGCGATCCAGGTGTCGGGGACGTTCGGGTCGCGGCAGGAGGAGGCGCAGCGGCTCAGGCGGGTGCTGCGGCCGAAGGCCGACGGACGGCAGGCACACTTCTACACCGTGGTCTCCCGGGACACCATCGACACCGAGTACGCGGCACACCGACAGCGCTTCCTCGCCGAGGAGGGGTACGCGTACACCATCGTGGACGCTGACGACGTCCTCGGCCCGAAGCTCCCTTCGGTCGACTGACGCGTGGCCCGGGTGCAGGTGTCTGTCTGACGCGCTTTGGAGCTGATGTCGTAGACGAATCAGCCGGCCGCGCGCCCGCTCCCGACTCAGCGGCGGCCGAGCGTACGCAACCACGTCTTCTGCAGCATCGCGCACGCTTCTTCTATCGATACGGCCCGCAGAACGTCGCCATACCACGACACAAGGAGATCAACTAACTCAGCACGCTGGGTATCCTGCGCGGCTTGGGCTTGAGCTAAAAGGGGGCGCTCGCCGATGAAGTACACCGTCAGATGCGCACGCCCGGGTGCCTGGTGGGCGATTACCGTGCCGGAGATCAAGGGCGTGTTCTCTCAGGCCCTTCGTCTCGACCAGGTCGAAGAAATGGCACGTAAAGCCAATCGAAGCGTCGACCTACGCGCACCGAACGTCACGTCACGAGCTTGTCGTTGATCGTTAACCCGTCGCTTACCTGCTTAGATCCGATCGCCGAATTGTCGGTGCTTAACCGTGACAGTCAACACTTGACAGGAGTTTCCAAGAGGTAAACGGGGGCATCGTTGACCTCTTGCCGAGACGTCCGCGCGACCCCGCCAAGGCCCCCATCCGGCACCCCGTTGCCCGCCAACGTCGAGCCTGCCTGGCAGGTCACTAAACCTGGGAGCTGGCTTCGCCATTACGCCCGGCGGATCCGACGCAGTAGGCGCTTCAGCCGTCCAAGCGGCTGGCGTACCGACTCTACGCGGTCCTCGATAACCGGCGGAAGCATGTCGTTTACAGCGCCTTGTAGGGCGAGCCGGTCCCTGCGCCGGCCAACCGCAATCTTGTCCTCACTCCATGCGTCGGCCCAGCGGACGCGATTGCGCTTGATCCAGTAGTGGGATGAGCACGGCAAGCTCCAGTTGCCCACTGATGGGTCAAGTGAGACCGATTCGCCGTCGAACGTCAACTTCCACTGTGCCGGGTGGAGAGGCGTAACGACTTTGTGGCCGCACCCGCAGCAGCAGGCATGCACCGCCGTCGCGTACTCGACGCTGATGTATATCGTTCCGTCGGCTAGTTCAGACGGGACGTAGCCGACGAACTCGTGCCGTACGCTGTCACGCCGCGTCACCGGTTGTCCTCGTTGGTGATGTGGTTGCCGTCGATGGTGTAGGTACTGAAAAATTCCTCTTCCAGATCTGCATAGAAGCCCACAAGCTTCTTCCACTTGATGACGGCCATCGCGGCGTTGAGCATGTTGAGGTCGGCGATCTGGATGTTGCGGTTGTAGTCGTTGTCGTCATCGTCAGAGCACGGGATGCGTCGCTGGTCGGCGGGATTTTTTGGGGTGCTGGTGGTGACTCGCACGATGCCGCCCAGCGTGCCGCCGGCGGCCTGATAGACACCTAGGCCAACGTCGATGAAAGGAAGCCCATAGTCCTTGAGCTTGTTGAGGATGTGCCCCTTAGTGGCTCCGCCCTCCATGGTCAGGAACACGAAGTCCATGTCCTGCAACTCCGCGACCGTTTCGAGAGTGACGTGGTATTCATGCGGCACGATGCCGGCGCGCATCCGGGCGTACCGTTCGTGGTGGTAGGCGACCTTGCTCGGCTTGCTGCGCAGTTCCTCGATCGATGCCGCACCCGGCGCGCGGAAGGCGTTGTGCTGCAGGAAAGCGTCGCCGTCGAAGAGGTGGATCTCGCCGACCGGAGTCTTGGCTAGCAGGTCAAGCACGTAGGCACCGGTGCCTCCCAGACCAACGATGGCAATCTTGCCGACTTGCAGGGTCGCGGAGATGGCGCTAATGCCGGCTCGGCTCGAGGCTGTGTCTTCGTAGTGGAAGACCGACTGGTCTTCGGCGGTGTCGATGACGGGAAAGGTGGTGGCCGTGGCGTGCGGTTCGACGGCCTGGGCGTGCCCGGCGAGCATTCGGATATAGCTGGTCATCTTGTGGTGGTAGTCGATGTATCCGGCGGCGGGCTTGCTGGAGAATAGGTGCTGCGCGGTGATGCCGGGTGCAAGGGTGAACATCTGACTGTTGTTGATGACCTTGCGCAGGGGTTGCCCGTGCTGGTCACACGGCGTCGCGCCGTCGAAATAGACGACGTGGTCCTCGGGTCTGACCGTCACGTCGCCGGCCAGGTTGAGCACGGAGATGAGTTTGCCGTAGGCGACCGTTCGGTCCGGCGTCACGTACGGGACGTGGGAGATGACGAGGTGGCCGTTGTCGACGGCCACCTCGTACCCCTCGTTACGCAGGCGGACCAGGTCGGCGCTACGAGCGAGTCGTCGAAGTGACATTGAAGACGGTACCGTTCTTGACCTTGACCGTGCCGCCCTCGACCAGGGTGCCGTCGTGGCGGGCGTTGTCCGACTTGCGGTACGTGATGGTGAAGGTCTTGTCCGGGTCGTTGCCCTCCACGCCGAACGCCAGCTTGACGATCTGCGCGAAGGTCACCTCGCGGGTGGGGACGGTGAACGGCTGCGCGTTCACAACAATCGCATAGTCCTTGCCCTTGTCCTTGTCGCGAGGCGCCGGGACGGCCAGCTGTTCGGTGGTCATACGGGCACTCCTCACGTGGTAGCGGACACGGCCGCCGGTTTCATCGGGATCATTTAAACAGATGAGGAGGTGATGCGCCACCCGCGACGCGGTCTGGGACTGGACGGCGAGCCTGATCGCCCGCTCAGCGGTGGGCTGGGATGCTGTCATCGTGCTGATCGATCTCTCGGGCCGACATCCCCTCCTGCGATCAGAGATCTCGGCAAGCTTGGTCGACATTGATCAACTAGTGCTCGACGCCCGACGCCTTCGATTCGCCGGCCCGCAGGAGCTCGCCGCGATAGTCACGCTCGCGTCCAGTGCCTCCACCGATGGTCGTGACGTCGTCCTCCGGATGCCTGACGATGAGGACGTCGCGTCATACCTGCAGCGGATGAACGTGGTCGACCTGCTCGCGCCCATCGCGACGATCGACGGCACTCTTACCTCACAGCGCCGCGTCGACTGCTCCACAAAGCTGCTGGAGGTGACGCCGCTGTCTCCCGCGAACGCCGACAGCATCGCCGAGAGCCTTGGACGCATGGGCGAGTCGCAGCTCAACAACCGAACCGCCATGGCTGCGTTCCACGGCATCGCGGAACTGATCGACAACGCCGTCACCCACGGGCGGACGGGATCCGGCGGCGCTTTTGTCGCGGCGCAGGCGTACAGCGGCCTAACCAGCAAGCGACCAGGGCTGGAGTTCGCCGTCTGCGATACCGGCATCGGCGTGCTGCCGCACCTTCGGCAGAACACCGCTAACGCCAACATTGCTGATGACGAGACCGCGCTCCGTCGCGCGTTGGTCGCGGGCGTGACCGGGACCCAGCAGATGCGGGGCTACGGCTTGAGCGACCTTCTCGACGCCACCAGGCGAGGTGGCGTCGGCAGACTCGTGCTTCGTAGCGGCAGCGCGATCGCCAGCGTCGTCGTGCGTCAAAAGCGGATCATCACCTGCCGCAACGTCGCCACTCCGATCAGGGGCGCATGGGCGTGGCTGCGCGTTCGGGTTCCGTAACGTTCCGCAACGTGTTTCAATGACGCAGGTGAAACCGGATCCCGCGCTGCCGACCATCTACGCCGTTCGCCGGCACGGCACCTTCCTCGCAACCAGGGCGCTTGCAAAGACTGCACTGCACGAACTCGAAGACACCCTCCCTACTGCCACTGCCGACGGCACTGTGGCCATCGACTTCACCGGTGTCGTAGCGATGAGCATCAGCTTCGCCGACGAATTCCTGGGTCGGTACTACGGGATGCTGAGCACGTCGCTCGACGCACCACCCGCAGTCGTCCTACTGACCGGGCTCAACGACGACAACTTCGAATCCATGACCGTCTGCTTGCAGCGACGCGAACTGGTCGCCGCCATGGCGAACGCCGAGGGCGTCAGCCTCGTCGGCGCCCCAGCCGTGCTGAACGAGACCTATCATGCCGCCGGCGATCTAGGTAGGTTCACCGCGGCTCGCCTGGCAGACCGGCTAGGGATATCAGCGCCCAACGCCAACAACCGCCTCAAGCGGCTGGTCGCAGCCCGAGCACTCATCCGCCATCGAGGCGTTGCCGACCGCGGCGGCAAAGAGTTCAGTTATGAAATACCGGCCCCACCTGCAGCGATGCCAAGCGCTGCGTGACATCCGACGTCCCGTGCGACTCCCAGGACACCCCTCGGGCAGCGACATGGACGATTAATCGATAGGCTCGACTACGCAAGCTTGTGGCAACCGCCGGGCTAATCAAGCTGTAGGGGCTGGTAAATGCAGGAAAGTGCTGAGATCTACGAGGAGCTCATTAGGCAGGTCGAGGAGCGCGCCGCCCCGGTGGCGACTCAGATCCGCGAGGAAGTTGCCCGCGGCCGTTTGGTGCAGGGATCAAAGCTGCCCGAGGGTGAACGACAGGAACGGCAGTTCCGGCTCACGGAGGCCAAACTTGGCCGCATCGGCAAAGACGAAATGGCAGTACTCCCCTATACCGGCGACGAGCGTCTAGCACTGCTCTGCCAGACGCTTCTGACGCTGGCGCAAACCATGACAGAGTCCCGGCGGGCAGTGCTGGAACTAGCGACGGACTACGAATTGCCCCATACGCAGATACGGTTCACCGAGCCGGACGAGACAGAAGCCGTAGAGTTCGACCTCGCCGTCGAACTAGCGAAGGCCGAGCAAGCGTTGGGGCAAGTCAGCAACCTCTTGCAGCCAATTCAGGAAGAGGTCGGCAGATGGCCCTGACGCGACGCGAGCTCACCGATGCAGTCGAGAGGGCAATCGGCGCACTCGCGCCGGTATACCGCGGTGCGGCCGCCGAGTCTGACCTCTACGAGGCCGCCCTTCTGACGATCGCGGTCCAAGCCTCCGAAGCCGCTGGCGGCACGTGCCTCATCACCAACGACGGGCGCACCCAATCGTCGCTGCTTACCTTCCGTCGATCACCGGGCAACCTGTGGCTGGGCGACTTCACACACGTCGTGGTGAACTTTCCCGACACCCCGCGACGCCTTGAGATTCATTTGGGTGTCTATGTCGTCGGTGGCTCCAAGGTGCCCCATGAGTGTGACGTCGCAGTCATAGACCAGGAGGAAGCTGAGCGCAGCCGCCAAGGCCTCGTACATCCGCGGCGTCCCAAGCTGGTCGCATCCATTGAGGCAAAACATTACGCCGCGTCCCCCGGCATAGGAATCGGACGCGCCTTTATTGGCCTGTCCGCAGAATTGGGACAGGCCAAATGCACGCTTGCGTTCCCTGCTCGCCGCTCATCAAGCGTCGCTGCGCTCCTCGCTGCGCGCCCCAGCGAATGCTTCGACGAACTCGTCCCCAACGGGCCGGCCGCACAGCGCTTGCGTTCTCACCTTGACCAGAGAATCAGGAACTGGATCGCTCGTGGCTGAGGCAGCGATGTGCCGATGTCTAGGTCGGCGCTGAGCGTGTGGCCTGGTGTCGGCCGCGCCGCGGGATACTCTAAAACTGGCCTGCTCGCCCCACCGGCGAGAGTCAGCGTCGGGTGGATTCCGCGACGAAGACGCCGCGGCCCGGACGGCCGACCAGCACACCCTGCTCCCGCAACGTCGCGATCGCCCGCTGAATCGTCGAGTGCGAGACGTCGTAGGAGTCGGCAAGCGCGCGACCTGAGGGCAACTGGCTGCCCGGCGGGTAGGTCCCGTCCTTGATCTTGCTTCGCAGATCGTCTAGCAGCTCGTCCATGGTGGGCGGAATAGGCACGATGCGGCCCCTTGCAGTCGGTTGGCCCACCCAGTATTGATCCACCCCCTCGACGTAGGCAATGCATGTACTGAAAGAGGTGATGGTGGTGACATAGCTGATAATGATGATGGTGCGGTAGAAGAGGTTGGCGCAGTACTTGACGTAGGTGATGCTGCATCGGTAGCGTCGCCCTCGGTGATGCGGTGCTGCTGCGGTCGGTTGGCGCCTCTCGTACCGGTCTCGCATCGCCGCCGAGACCCCACCCTCCGCGCTCCCCCGGCGCGGCCCTGCTGCCGTACCGCCGATCGAGGCTGCGGTCGCAGGGCGGGGCGGTCTCCGCCGACCGCAACCGGCGGAGGCCGCCCCCTCCACTTCGACGCGACCCGACGAAGGGCGGTCCCCGTGCGCGACCTGATCCGCCGGCTGGTGAGCCGACGCGAGGAAAGACCACCGATGGCAGCAGCCAGCCAGAAAAGGCCGCTCCGCCCCTGGCAGATCCGCGAGCGGTGCTTCAACGTGCGCCGGCGGCGGCCTCGACCCCGTCGAGATCCGCACCTTTCTGCACCGCGTTGTCGACGAGCGCACCGTCGCGCAGACCGCCCTGGTCGCGGTGCAGGAGGAGAACGTACGCATCAAGAACGCGCTCCGCGCCTGGCAGAGCGCCCAGTCGGCCAATCGCCGCTACCGATGACCGAGCGTTGGGTGATCCACCTGCCGATCACCGCGCCGGACCTGCTGCGCGCCCGCATCTTCGCCCGTACCGCCGCTCGGGTACTGGTCCGGCTCAGCGCGCGGGTCGAGCCGGGCGGGGTGACCGTTTCGGCGGAGGACCAGCAGGGCGTACGACATTGGGTCTTCTGCGACCGGCCACTGCCCGGTGGCGCGCGGTGCGCCCTGCCAGTCGACCACCTCGCGCCCTGCGCCCGGCGCGCGCGGCCGTGACGACAACGCTCACCGGGAGAAGCGGTCCACCAGCACCGCCAGCCGGTGGTCGTGGCCGGGGCGGCGGAGCCGGCCGCTGCGCATCAGCGTGACCAGCCCGTGCAGGCCGCTCCAGAACGTCTCGGTGAACGTCTCCAGGTCGTCGTTTCCGGCAACCGGGCGCACCGTCTCGGCCAGTTCGGCGAAGCCTCGGGCCAGGTCCGGCGGGACCTCCTGGGTGGCGAACGGCAGGTCCACGGCAAGGGTGAACATCGCGTCATAGATTGCGGGACGCTGCTCGGCGAACGCGACGTATGCCGCCGCGACGTCGGCGACCGCCTGCCGGGGACTGGCGGCCGAGGCCCGAGCCGCGGCCAGGGCATTGGCCAATTCGGCGAAGCCCTCGACGGCGACGGCCGCCATGATGGCGTCCTTGCCCTTGAAGTGGCTGTAGAGGACGGGCTGGCTGTACTCGATCTCGGCGGCGAGCCGCCGGGTGGTCACCGCCTCCCAGCCTTCGGCCAGGGCCAGGTCGCGTGCCGCCGTGACGATGTCCCGTTCCCGTTCCGCCCGCTCGCGCTCTCGGCGCCCCTGAGTCGACATGACAGCAATCCTAGCAGCGCTAGCGTTCCGTTCAATGCTCTGCTAGCGTCGCTCTTGCATCTAGCAGCGCTAGGAATTGGAGCGGACTCATGCTGGCACCCCTCGCCTACGGCCTCGCCGTCGTACTCAGCCTCTTCGTCGCCTTGATCGGTGCGCGGTTCCTGCTGGTACCGCAGGCCGCCGCCGCCGGATACGGCGTGCCGGCCCGACCGGACGGCGACCCCGCCTACCTGACGATCAAGGGCGTCCGCGATCTCAGCTACGGCCTGCTCGGCCTCGCCCTGATCGCCTTCACGACCGCCGACGCCGTCGCGTGGTTCATGCTGATCGTCGCGCTCGTCCCACTGGGCGACACCGTCATCGTGCTGCGCAACGGCGGGACGAAGGCCGTAGCCTTCGGCATTCACTTCGCCACAGCAGTGGTGGCCCTCCTGAACGCCGCCCTCCTGTTCGCCCTGTAACGCCTTCCACCGCACGTGGTGATCAAGAGGTTTGCGTCATCGATCGGCCTGTCGATGACGCAAACCTCTTGATCAACACGGTCGTCGGGTCAGGACGTGGGGGGTGGGCAGCGGTCGGGGAGGGTGACCACTCCTGGGCGGTGGTCGAAGGTGTCCATGGTGAACCACTCGTCCAACTCCGGGTCGAAGAGGTTCTGCAGGCCGAACTGCAACACCTGCCACCAGCGGCTCGGGTCGTGCTGGTCGACGTAGATGTCACCGAGCGCGATCGGGAACCGGAAAAACTCCCCCGGCACTGTGGACCCGCCGACGACCCCGACCCGCCAGTGGTCGACGTGCCGGTCCTTCTCCCCCTGCAGGATCTCCGGCCCCACGAAACGCGACGTCTTCAGCTTGTCGTTGAAGATCTGCCGGTTGAAGAACCCCGGGATCTTGCTGCACGCGCGCGGCGGGAACAGCGGGATGTTCGGCCACTTGTAGGTGAGCGTGTAAAGCGTGTTCTCGTAGATCAGGTTCGTGAACCAGATCGGGTCTTCCGGGCCGCCGGCGATCATCTGGCTGTTGCCGTCCCTGCCCTGCCAGATGAACGGCACGTCGATGCCGAGGTCCCGCACGATGTAACGGCCAGTGCCCCGGAAGTCTGCGGGAAGCAACGGCGGGCGCGGCTCCCGCGGCACGGGGGCCACGTCGCCGTCCGCCCGGGCTGCGCGGGGCAGCGGCGCGGCGGCCGGGCCGGGCGCGACCACGCCGAGCGCGAACAGACCTCCGGCGACGGCCGACACCAGCATCCGATGTGTACGCCTCGAAGCCATCGACCCCTCCGCCCATGCGTCAACCGGGGCGGGCGCTCCACCGCGCGCCTGCCTTCGGCGAAGCGTATGAGCAGGCCAAGCGACGGAATGGCGGATCGCATCGGCTCCATCGGAAGGGTGACGCGGGTGTCTCGTGCGTCATGGCGGGGCGCCCCCTTGAGGCGCGGAACAGGATCGCGGAGCGCTGTTTGGCCGGCCCGGCGTGCGGTCAGAGCACCCGGGTCACCTGTTCGGCGGCGACGACCGCGTCCCGCCGGGCCGGGTCGAGGTTGGCGCTGATGACCACGGACGCGCCTACCGAGAGCGGCGCGAGCAACCACTTCAGCGGCTGCTCGGTCTCGGCGGCGTCGACCAGCAGTCGATCACCGGCGCGCAGGTCCAGAATCGTGGCGAACTCCCGGGCGAGGGCACTCCACTGGCCGTAGGTGGTGCCGTCCGCGGTGGCCGGATCCGACGGGTGGATGGCGGTGTGGTCGGGCGTGACGTCGCCGTGCCGAAGCACCTCGGCGGACCAGTCCAACCAGCCCAACGGCACGTCGTCCAGTCGCCCCGGCCCGGTGCCGACCAGGTAGCGGTGCGTCGCGTCCGGCACGTCCTCCAGCCAGTCGTCCTGCCGCTCCGGCGTCACGAAGACCGCGTCGAACGGCCGGTCACCACCCGGTTCGAGCACCGCCAGGCCCGCGGTGGCGCGCGGTCGGAACGACACCGCCAGGCCGGAGGCCCAGGCGCCCAACAACACCGCGGCGGTACGCCAGTGCGGCGGCAGCAGGACCGCTACGCGGCTGCCGGGGCCGAGCCGGCAGCCGTCCCGCAGCAGGCTGGCGCTGCGTGCCGCCCAGACACCGACCTGCTGTGCGGTCAGGTCGACCCGCTCCCCGGTCGCCTCGTCGCGGTAGCTGAGCAGCGGATACTCGGCCCCGACGGGTCGGGCCGCCAGGTCGGTGGTGACGGTCGGCTGCATCTCCACGCTCCCCGGGGGGTCGATGTCGGCACCACCCTACTCAACGACTTTGGTTGCGATCCTCGTCGCCCGATGGCCGTAGCGGCTGGCCGGGTGGCCCGCCCATGGTGACAGGCGACCCCCGACGCGCCGCCGAGGAGCGCAGATGCCGACCGAGCCCGACTCCGCCGACAGCACCGCCCCGCCGCACTCCGCCACCCACCGTGCCACCACCGACCGTGCCGCTACCCAACGTGCCGCCACCGACGGCCGTCTCCCTCTGCGCCGCCGGCTCGTGCCGGTGATCGCGTTGCTGCTGCTCGCGCCGTGGGCGGCCGAGTGCTCGTGGGGTGGATTCGCCATCGACGGCTTCCTCCCGGTGCTGATCTTCCTGGGCCCGATGTACGGCGGCGCGGCGATCCTGATCCGGGAGACCGCCCGGCACCTCGGCGCGGGCTGGCCGACGATCGTGCTGCTCGCCGCCGCGTTCGGCGTACTCCAGGCCGGGCTGGTCGACCAGTCGCTGTTCAACCCCGACTTCCTGAACGACACGCAGTACGCCGACACCCGTGCCGCCGCCGAGGCGACGCTGGTGCCGGGGCTCGACTTCAGCCTCCGGCAGGCCTACGACTACGTGGGCGGCCACATCGTGCTGACCATCTGCGCGCCGATCGTGCTGATCGAGTCGTTCCTCGGGCCGGAGCGGCGTCTCCGGCCGTGGCTGGGCCGGCCCGGTCTCGTCGTGGTCGGCGTGCTCTACCTGCTCGGCAGTCTGCTGATCTTCTCCGACAGCAGCGGCCGGAAGGGTTTCCTGGCCAGCCCGCTCCAGCTGGCCTTCGCCGCCACGGTGGTTGTCGCCCTCGTGGTGGTCGCCCTGTTGCCCCGCTGGCGCCGCCCCCACCCGCGCCCGGCCCGTCGGGTACCGCATCCGCTCTGGGTGGGCCTGCTGGTCGTCCTCGTCCGGATCGGCGCCGACCTGACGCCCGGCTGGGCGGGGGTGGCCATCGCGCTGGGACTCGCCGCCGCCGCCGGGGGGCTGATCGCGTACTGGTCGTCGCGGGACGGTTGGGGGCAGCGGCACGTGCTCGTCGCCGGTACGGCGAGCCTGGTCACCGCCGCCGCGTTCGCGTACCTGGTGCCGCCTTACTCCCCGGCGAGCCCGGCGGCGGCCCTGGCCGGCGACATCGCGGTCACCGTCATCACCATCGCCCTGGCCGGCGGCGCCTGGTGGCGGCTACGCGCTTCGCGCGCTGTCCACGCCGCCGCAAGCTGATGCTCCCCAACGGGTGTCAGCCTCCGTCCGGGTACGACCCAACGACGCGGCGAGACGGTGCTGCTGCGCCTCGGCTTCAGCCGCAAGGTCTTCGGCGGTAACTGACCCGCCGCTGAGCCGCCACCGGCGGGCTGGCGTAGCGGGCCGGGTGCGCGGCCACACCTCCGGGCCTGGCGCCCATTGCGCGATGGACGCCAGGCCCGTCACACAAAGTCACGCCGAGAGCGGTCCGCCATCCCCACCCCAGACCCTTTGCTCTGCTTACCTATACGCGACACTCACGCTGCGCGAGCACAGCTGCGGCCGGGGCCCTCAGCGGCCAACATGAAGCCGCAGCTCAATGTCGGTGTTGCCTATAGGTAAGCAGAGCAAAGGGTTAGTTTGTCCAGCCGAAGGCACGGACACTCTCGCGCTTGGTAACGGAGACCCCGTCTCGCGCCATAGGAACTCACGGTGAGCCGATTCCGCCCTACCTCAGCTCGGAGGGCAGTTCCGGGCCGCCGTCGAGCAGGGGGGCGAGCAGGTCGTCGTACTCCTCGACCCGGGCCAGGACCTCGTCGGCGCTGAACTGGCGGACGGCCGGCTTCCGGCCGCGCGCGCCGGCTTCCACCTCGTCCCAGGTCAGCGGCGTCGACACCGACGGCACCGACTGGGCCCGCAGCGAGTACGGCGCCACAGTGGTCTTCGCCGCGTTGTTCTGGCTCCAGTCGATGAAGACCTTGCCCGGTCGGAGGTTCTTCGCCATCTTCGACACGATCAGCTTCGGGTGGGCCTGCTCCAACTCCTGGGCGATCCGGCGGGCGTAGTCCGAGACGAGGTCGGACGACTGGGTGCCGGCGATCGGGCAGCAGAGCTGCATGCCCTTCTTGCCGGAGGTCTTCGGGTACGACTCGATGCCGTCGTCGGCGAGGCGGTCGCGCATCAGCACCGCCACCGGGCAGCACTCGGCGAGCCCGGCCGGCGGCCCCGGATCCAGGTCGACGACCATCATGTCCGGGTGTTCGCCCACCTTCCACTGCGGTGTGTGCAGTTCCAACGCGGCCAGGTTGGCCAGCCAGACCAGGGTGGGCAGGTCGTCGGCGACCACGTAGTCGATGGTCTCCCGACCCTTCGTCGACCCGGGCGCCGGCAGGTTCTCCACCCGCACCCAGTCCGGGGTCGCGGCCGGTGCGTTCTTCTCGAAGAAGGACTTGTCGTCCACCCCGTTGGGGAAGCGGATCCGGGTGAGCGGCCGGTCCCGCAGGTGCGGCAGCAGCACCGGGGAGATCCGGGTGTAGTAGTCGATCACCTCGCCCTTGGTGAACCCGGCCGCCGGGTAGAGCACCTTGTCCAGGTTGGACAACTCCAGCGAGCGGCCCTCGACGTCCACCCGTAGCCGATCAGCCGGCATCGTCGACCTCCTCCGGGGGCTTGTCCGGGCGCAACCGCAGCACTCGGGGGAAGCGCAGCCGGCCGTCGGGGGTGCGCTGGCCGTACTTCACCTCCACCACCACCCGGGGTTCTACCCAGATGGCGCCCCGGGCATCCTCGCGCGGCACCCCGGGCGCGAACGGTGACACGCCGGAGCGCAGCGGCTCCAGCTCGGCGAGGAGTTGCCGCTCGATGGCCGCGCCGATCCCGCCACCGACCCGACCCCGGTAGATCAGCCGGCCGTCCGGGCCGGGCACCCCGACCAGCAGCCCGCCGATCCGGCGCGCGCCCGGTCGCCAACCGCCGATGACGAAGTCGCCGGTCACCTCGAGCTTGACCTTCACCCAGTCCGGCGAGCGCACCCCCGGGCGGTAGACGGCCCCGACGCGCTTGGCCATCACCCCCTCCAGGCCGTGCTCTCCGGCCGCCTCGTAGGTGGCCGGACCGTCGGCGAATATCGGCGGCACCGCCCACCGGGGGCCACCGAGCGCGAGGGCGTCCAGCTCCGCGCGGCGGCGCTCGTACGACCAGCCGGTCAGGTCGTCACCGTTCAGCCGCAGCAGGTCGAAGATCATGTACGTCACCGGCATGACCGCTGCCAACCGGGCCGCCTTGTTCCGGTCCCGTACGTGCATCCGCTCGGCCAGCGCGGTGAACGACGGCTGCCCACCCTGGCCGAGCAGCACCACCTCGCCGTCGAGCAGCGCGTCGTCGACCTGCTCGGGCAGGGTGGCCAACTCCGGGTACGCGGCGGTGATCTCCACGCCGGAGCGGGCGTACAGGTGCTGACCGCCGCCGGAGATGTCGGCCAGGGCGCGGACGCCGTCCCACTTGAACTCGTACGCCCAGCCGTCACCCGCCGGGAGCGGCCCGGTCATCGCGAGCATCGGCTTGAGCGGCGCGCCGGGCACGACCCGACTGTAGTAGCAGGCCGAACACCTCGCGTCCGGTTCTTTCGGATGCGAGCATGGTCGATACCGGGGAAGGGAGCGCAGAATGCGTGCCATCTGGAAGGGAGCCGTGTCGTTCGGGCTCGTCTCGATCGGGGTGAAGCTCTACTCCGCGACCGAGGAGAAGGACATTCGGTTCCACCAGGTGCACCGCGAGGACGGCGGCCGGATCCGCTACAAGCGCACCTGCTCGGTCTGCGGCGAGGAGGTCACCTACGACGACATCGCCAAGGGCTACGACATCGGCGGCGGCGAGATGGTGATCCTCACCGACGAGGACTTCGCCGACCTGCCGCTGACCAGCTCCCGCGCCATCGACGTGCTGGAGTTCGTGCCGGCCGAGCAGGTCGACCCGATCCTCTACAACAAGGCGTACTTTCTCGAGCCCGAGGGCACGGCGACCAAGCCGTACGTGCTGCTGCGCGACGCGCTGATCGACTCGGAGCGGGTGGCCATCGTCAAGGTGGCGCTACGCCAGCGGGAGCAGCTGGCCACGCTGCGGGTCCGCGAGGGTGTGCTGCTGCTCAACACCATGCTCTGGCCGGACGAGATCCGTACCCCGGACTTCGGTTTCCTCGACGAGGACCTCAAGGTGCGCCCGCCGGAGCTGGCCATGGCCAGCTCACTGATCGACTCGATGACCGGCGAGTTCGAGCCGGACGTCTTCACCGACGACTACCGGGCCGCGTTGCAGGAGGTCATCGACGCCAAGGTGGAGGGTCGGGAGGTCGTCCAGCCGGAGGAGGTCGAGGAGGCCCCGGCGGCGGCGGTGGATCTGATGGCCGCGTTGAAGGCGTCGGTGGAACGCGCCAAGGCCGCTCGCGGTGAGCAGCCCGCCCGTGGCGGTGGTGGTGGCGAGCCGACGCCCATCTCGTCGGCCCGGTCCGCGCAGAAGGCGGCCGAGAAGAAGGCCGCCAAGGCTCCCGCGAAGAAGACCGCGGCGAAGAAGACGGCCGAGAAGGAGGCGGCCGAGCCGGCGAAGAAGACCGCCGCCAAGAAGACCGGCGCGAAGAAGGCCGAGCCGGCGAAGAAGACCGCCGCACGCAAGACCGCACCCCGCAAGAGCGCCTGACCGTACGGCAGCGGCGGCGGTGTCCGCCGGGCCGGGTACGCTCCGCCGGCCGTTGGCGACCGGAGGAGCCCTCATGCCGTACACCCCTGATCTGGACCGGTTGTTGACGCCCGGGGAGCACTTCACCGACGAGCACGGCGGGTACCTGATCGAGGTTCACCCGGTGGGCGACATCGTGTTGCCGACCGGCCGGGTGGTCGGGTGTGACCCGTTGGTCTGCCCGGAGGCCGAGCCGTTCACTGTGACCGTGCCGCCGGGGCGGCATCCCGCCCGCGCCTGGGTGGCGGTGGTGCTCCGGGAGGACGCCGAGGTGGACCGCCGGGTCGCCGCGCTGGAGCTGGTCGTCTCCGCCGAGCCGACCATCCGCTGGGAGCCGGCCGTCGCGGGTGACCAGAACGTCGCCACGCTCGGCGCGGACGACTACTTCGGGTACGGGGTGGACGCCGGCGTCGGCACCCTCGCCGACCCGACCGCGCTCGCCGTGCTGGAGGGCTGGGACTCCGACCGGGTCGAGGAGGTCTTCATCCCGACCGAGCTGCCCTCGTCTCCGGTTCCGGGGCTGATCAGCGCCGTGTTGGACGAGGTCAGCGGCGCCAACGTGGTCACCGTGTCCACGGGTTGGGGCGACGGCTGCTACGGCACCTGGATCGGTCGGGCCGCCGACGGCCGGGTCACCTCGTTCGTGACCGACTTCATGGTCGTCCCGGAATAACGCCCGGCAAAGCCCCGGAACTGTCGCGCTGGGCGATCCGGGGCGTCCGCGGCGGGCACGGTCGGCCCTCGTGCGGGTACCGTGTGCGTCGGCTTTCCCCCCGGCACCGGGTGCCGGCCACACTTCGCAGCAGGGAGTCGACGACGTGAGCGAGCGGACGCAGCAGAACCGGTCGGCAGGCCAGGATCAGAGCCCGGCGACCAAGTCGGGACGCCGCCTGGCCGCCCAGTTGGCGGAGAAGAAGGCCGCCGACGCGAGGCGGAAGCGCAACGCGTGGGCCGGCGGCCTCGCCGCCGTCGCCGTGGTCGGGGTACTGATCGCCGTCTTCGTGACGATCGGCGGTGGCGACGACAAGCCCAAGACGTCGGCCGACGCGACCCCGTCCGCCTCCGCCCCGGCCCCCGACGAGGCCGGCGCACCCCCCGCTCCGCAGCTGCCCGAGGGCGCCGATCCGGCGCTGGGCAGCAAGCCGACGGTGAAGCCGGGCACGGGTGAGCTGAAGAAGCTCGCGGTCACCCCGCTGATCAAGGGCACCGGCCCGGCCGTGCAGAAGGGCCAGAACATCACCACCAACTACGTGGGGGTGTTCTACAAGGACGGCAAGGAGTTCGACTCGTCCTGGAGCAGCGGGCAGCCGGCCACCTTCCCGATCGGCGTCGGTCAGGTCATCCCCGGCTGGGACCAGGGCCTGGTCGGCGTGACAGTGGGCAGCCGGGTGCAGCTCGACATCCCGGGCGAGCTGGCGTACGGCAACGACGCGGCCAACGCCGGTGGACGCCCCACCGGCCCGCTGCGCTTCGTGGTGGACGTGCTCGCCGCCCAGTGACCTGTCCGGGTCGTCCCGGTTGTCGCCGGGGCGCGATGGAGTTGTACACATGGGGCTTCCGGCCCGTCACCCTGCGGCAGTAGGTTCGGCGTCACCCCGGGCGGTTCGCCGTCCGGGGTGAGCATCCGGAACCGGGACGCGGAGGTGCATGTGACGGCGCTGGACGAGCTCGGGCGGACCGCCCGGTCGATGTGGGCGTACTACGAGCCGGTACACACTGTCACCTACCTCCACCCCCGGGCCCGCGCCGCGTTCGAGGCGGTGGGGCTGCGTGGCTACTGGCGCGGTTACTTCGCCGGCCGGGCCGCGCCGCTGGGAGCCACCGAGGCGGCCCCGGTGATCGCCGCCTTCTTCACCTTCGCGCCGCCGATGGTGGCCCGCGCGCTGCCGGCGGTGTGGCGGTTGGCCACCCCGCAGGAGGCGCTGCGCGCCCGACTGACCGGCGCCGTGCAGGCGCTCGCCGAGCTGACCTACGAGCTACCGGAGTCGCACCTGGTGGAGGCCGCCGACCTGCTGGAGCGGGCCGCCTCGGCAGTGCAGACCGCCGGCCGGGTGCTCGGCGCGGCCAACGCGGCGCTGCCGGCCGGCGAGTACCCGCTGGCGCGGCTCTGGCAGGCCGCCACCACGCTGCGCGAGCACCGGGGGGACGGACACGTGGCGGCGCTGGTGGCCGCCGGGCTGGACCCGGTGGAGACGCTGACCGGGCGGGTCGCGCTGGACGGCTCGCCGCCGCAGTACCTGCTGGGCCGGGGCTGGTCCGAGGAACAGTGGCAGGCCGCCCGCGAGCGGCTCGCCCGGCGGGGCTGGCTGACCGGGGACGGCGCGGTCACCGAGCACGCCCGAGCCGAGTTCCAGGCCATCGAGGACGCCACCGACCGGGCCGCCGCGCACCCGTGGCAGGCGCTCGGCCCGAAGGACACGGACCGGCTGCGGGAGCTGCTGGAGCCGATCGCCCGGTCCGGGCACACCCTGCTCCCCGAGGGCAGCCCGCTCGGCCTGCCCGCCCTGCCCGGCTGACCGGGCGCCCAACGGTCGGGCAGGATGGGCCCGTGACGGATGCGGTGGTCTTCGACCTGGACGGCGTGATCGTGGATTCCGAGCCGGTGTGGGAGGAGGTCCGCCGGGCGTACGTGGCGGCGCACGGCGGGACGTGGCAGCCGGACACCCAGCGCCGCCTGATGGGGATGAGCACCGGCGAGTGGGCCCACTACCTCAGCGGGGAGCTGGGCGTCGGCCGCACCGCCGAACAGGTCGCCGTCGAGGTGGTCGAGGAGATGACCCGACGCTACCGGGACCACGTACCCCTCATCGACAGCGCCGACCAGGTCGTCCGCCGGCTGGCCGCGCGGTGGCCGCTCGGGTTGGCCAGTTCGTCGCCGACCCGGCTGATCGAGGCGGCGCTGGCGGCGACCGGCCTGACCGACGCGTTCGGCGCGACTCTCTCCACCGAGCAGACCGAGCGGGGCAAGCCCGCGCCGGACGTGTACCTGAGCGTGGCGCAGCGCCTCGGCGTCGACCCGACCCGCTGTGTGGCAGTGGAGGACTCGTCCAACGGGGTGCGCTCCGCCGCGGCGGCGGGGATGCGGGTGGTGGCGGTGCCGCACGGCTCGTACCCGCTCGATCCGGACGCCGCGGGGCTGGCGGTGGTGACGTTGAACGCGATCGGTGAGCTGACCCCGGAGCTGGTGGACGAGCTGGGTTGACCCGTGCCGAGCGGGGTAGAGACCACGGATGAAGGCCATCGTGTACGAGCGCAACGGCGACCCGTCGGTGCTTTCTCTGGTCGACCGGCCGGTGCCGGAGCCGGGTGCGGGCGAGGTCCTGGTGCGGATGGCGGTCTCCGGGGTGAACCCGACCGACTGGAAGTCCCGTCGCAGCTCACCGCCGGACGGGTGGCAGATTCCCGGGCAGGACGGCGCGGGGGTGATCGAGGCGGTCGGCGCGGGGGTCGACCCCGACCTGATCGGTGAGCGGGTGTGGGTCTGGGAGGCCGCCTGGCAGCGGCCGTGGGGCACGACGGCGGAGTACACGCTGGTGCCGGTCCGGCAGACGGTACGCCTCGGCGCTGCCGCGTTCGAGCTGGGCGCCGCCCTGGGCATCCCGTTCCTCACCGCGCACCGCTGTCTGACCGCTGGCGAGTTCATGCCGGAAACGCTGCGGGCCGGCGCGTTGGCGGATCACACGGTGCTGGTGCAGGGCGGCGCGGGCGCGGTCGGCAACGCCGCGATCCAGCTCGCCCGGTGGGCCGACGCCACGGTGATCGCCACGGTGAGCAGCGCGGAGAAGGCGCAGCTCGCGGCGTCGGCCGGTGCGTCCTTTGTGATCAACTACCGGGAGCAGGACGTGGTCGAGGAGGTCCGCAAGATCGCCCCCGACGGGGTGCACACGATCGTCGAGGTCTCCCCCGCCCGTAACGCCTCGACCGACGTGCAGGTGCTGCGGCACGGTGGCGCGGTCTGCATGTACGCCGACAACGGTGGTGCCGAGGTGAGCATCCCGATCCGGGCGATGATGGCGCCGAACGCCCGCTGGCAGTTCGTGCTGGTCTACACGGAGCCGAAGGCGGCCAAGGCGCAGGGGGTGAAGGACGTGGCGGCGGCGGCCAGTCAGGGTGGCATCCGGGTGGGCGCGGACGCCGGCCTGCCGCTGCACTACTACCCCCTGGCCGAGGCGGCGGCGGCACACCAGGCGGTGGAGGACTCGACGGTGGGCAAGGTGCTCATCACCACCAGCGACGCCTGATCAGGTCGCGGACCACCCGATTTCCCCGTCAGCAGGACAGAAGCGAATAACTTTCGCAACAATGACGGTGCGGGTCACCCCGCGTGGAGCGGGCGGCCCCGGCGCGGTGCGAACGCCGGGGCCGCCCCTGGGGAGGGTTGTTTCAGGAGTACTCCCGCCCTAACAGGCGACAGTGCCCGGGAAAACGTTACGGTGCTGTCAGCTCGCGGACAGTCAGCTCGCCCCCGGCGTACCGCGAACGGACGACCTTCTTGTCGAACTTGCCCACGCTCGTCTTCGGCACCGTGTCGATGAACGCCCAGCGCTCCGGCAACTGCCAACGCGCCACCGACCCGGCCAGGAAGTCCCGCAACTCCTCGGCGGTCACCGAAGCGCCCTCCCGGACCACCACGGTGGCCAGCGGCCGTTCGTCCCAGCGCTCGTCCGGGACACCCACCACGCACGCCTCCAGCACCGCCGGGTGGGCCATCAGCGCGTTCTCCAGCTCCACCGACGAAATCCACTCACCCCCGGACTTGATCACGTCCTTGGCGCGGTCGGTCAGCGTGATGTACCCGTCCGGCGAGAGGGTGCCCACGTCTCCGGTACGCAACCAGCCGTCGCGGAACTTCTCCTCGTCCGGGGCGTCGTCACCGACGTACCGGGCGGTCACCCACGGCCCACGGACCTCCAACTCGCCGACGGCCGTGCCATCGGCGGGCATCGGCTCGCCCGCCGGGCCGACGATCCGCGCCTGCACGCCCGCCGGCACCCGCCCCTGGGTGTAGCGGTAGCGCCACGCCTGCTCACCGGTCGCCCCGGCGGGCGGACGCGAGACCGACCCCAGCGGAGACATCTCGGTCATCCCCCAGGCGTGGATGACGTCGATCCCGTGCCGCTCGTCGAACGCGTGCATCAGCGCCGGCGGACACGCCGAGCCGCCGACGATCACCTCACTGAGCGAGGACGTGTCCACGTCGTGGGTGTCCAGGTAGGCCAGCAGATCGGTCCAGATGGTCGGCACCGCGCCGGCCAGGGTGGGCCGCTCGGCGGCGATCATCTCGGCGATCGGCGCGGCCTGGAGGAACCGGTCCGGCATGATCAGCGACGCGCCGGAGAGGAAGGCCGCGTACGGCAGACCCCAGGACATGGCGTGGAACATCGGCACGATGGCCAACTCGCGGTCGGTCGGCCCGAGACCGAAACCCTCCGGCATGCAGACCTGCAGCGAGTGCAGGTAGATCGACCGGTGCGAGTAGGCCACGCCCTTCGGGTTGCCGGTGGTGCCCGAGGTGTAGCAGAGCGCGGCGGCGTCCCGCTCGTCGACCTCGGGCCAGTCGTAGGTGTCCGGCCGGTCGGCGAGCAACGCGTCCCAGTGGTGCACAGTGATCCGGTCGCCGGCGGCCGCCACCAGCGGGGCCGGGTCGCCGCCGCCGACCACCACGACGTGCCGCACCGTGGTCAGCTCACCGATCACCCGGGCCAGCAACGGGAGCAGCGTGCTGTCGACCAGCACCACCCGGTCCTCGGCGTGGTTGGCGATGTAGACGACCTGGTCGGGGAAGAGCCGGATGTTGAGGGTGTGCAGCACCGCACCCATGCTCGGCACCGCGAAGTAGGCGACCAGGTGCTCGTTGTTGTTCCACATGAAGGTGGCGACCCGCTCGTCGCCGGTCACCCCACACTCGTCGCGCAGCGCGTGGGCCAGCCGGGCGGCGGCCCGGCCCACCTCGGCGTACGTCATCCGGCGGGGTTCGGCGCCCGTCCAGGTGACCACCTCGGCCGTACCGTGCACCCCTGCGCCGTGGTCGAGGATCCGGGAGATCTGCAGGGGGGCGTCCATCATCGTGCTACGCATGGGTAACAAGCTAGTGTCGGCTGTCACACGTTGGGAACCCCCGTAAGTTGTCGCAGGTGAGCATCTCCTGGGCCGACTCATATGTAGGGCAGTTGCGCGCGCTCGCCGGGGACCGGACGCTGATGTTCGTCGGCGCCCGTGCCGTGGTCAACGACGACGCCGGACGCATCCTGCTGATCAAACGCTCGGACAACGGCCAGTGGGCCATGCCGGCCGGCGCGATGGAACTGGGCGAGTCGATCGCCGACTGCGCCGTACGCGAGGTCCGCGAGGAGACCGGGCTGCGCGCGCTGCGGGTCTGCGCGTTCGCCCTCTACACCGGTCCGGACCGGACGAGCACCAACATGTACGGCCACACGTACCAGGTGTTCACGACGGCGTTCAAGGTGGAGGAGTGGGACGGGCAACTGACCCGGGTCACCGACGAGACCACCGACGCCGGCTTCTTCGCCCGCGACCGGTTCCCCGCCCCGCTCTCCCCCTCGGTCATCGAGACCCTGGCCGACCTGGACGTCTTCGAGCAGACCAACCGGCTCATCCTCAAGTAGGTCGGCCGTCCGGCAGGTCAGCTCAGGCAGCGGTGGGGCCGAACTGTTCCAGGAAGCGGCCGGTGAACAGGTCGGCGCCCTTGTACTCGGCGACCGTCGCGGCGGGGACGACGGCCGGGCCGTCGGGCGTGGGCATCTGGCCGACACCGTGCCGCGGCCCGAGCGGAAGCAGGATGATGGGGTCGGGCATGGGCTGGTAGGTGGCTGTGGCCGGCTCGCCGCGCAGCTGCGCGGTGATGTTCTGCGCCACGATCTCGGCGTGCCGCAACGCGTACGCCGCCAGCTTGTCCTCGGCGACATCGGTGAGGTCACCGATCGCGTAGACATGGCTGAGGATCTCGTCGGGCCCGCGCACGTTGAGCGTCTCGGTCACGGACACCTGCCCCTGCGCGGTTGGCGTCGTCAGTCGCCCGTCGGCGAGGTAGTCGCTGTTGGTCCGCAGACCATAGGCACGGAACCAGATGTCGGCGGTGATCTCGTCGCCGTCGGTGGTGCCGGCCGTGAAGGTCGCGGCCCGATTGGCCCCGGTCGTCAACGGCGCTGTCAGGCCGGTGCCCAGCCGCACCTGGATGCCCAGCTCGTCGAGCTGCCGATGCAGGTCGTGGCGCAGCTCCGGCCGAAAGCCCGGCAGCAACTGCTCGGCCGGATCGACGACGGTCACGTGCTTGTCCGGCCAGACGTCCTTGATCTCACCGGCCAGCTCCAACCCGACCGGCCCGGCGCCGAGGATCAGGACCCGCTCGGCGCTGGCCAACTCCTTGTTGGTCTGGCGCAGGTCGTCGATCGCCTCCGCCACGGAGTCGGCGTTCAGCCTGGCCGGGTAGGCGTAACTGGAGCCGGTGGCCAGCACCAGATAGTCCGCCGCGACGCGCTGACCCGAGGCGAGCGTGACTCCGTCGGGATCCACCGAGACAGCTCGGTCTCGGATCACCGTGCCCCGCGTGAGCACCGTGTCGAAGGGGAAGAACATGTTGCCGGCCCAGTCGGGCCGGACCAGTGCCCGCAGCGACGCCGCGACGTTGACGAACGCGTCCCGAGGATCGATGAGGACGACGTCGGCCACTGACTCCAGCGCCTTGGCGACCGCCGTACCCCCGTAACCGCCACCGATGACCGCAACCGTACGACTCATGACTCAGCTCCAAACGACCAGGGATTGCCGCTCGACCGCTGTCGAGCGCCTTCCCCCACGCTCGTCAGCTGGCCGGAGACCAGGGAGACCGGACTGAGGCTGGTAGTGGCAGGGACACCATCTGGTCGGCCGGCGTTGTTACGTTCGGATGGTGAGCGACAACGAACTGGGGTTGTTCCTGCGCGTCCACCGGGAAGCGGTGACGCCGGCCGAGGTGGGGCTGCCCGCCGGGCCGCGCCGCCGCGCCCCGGGGCTACGCCGATCCGAGGTGGCGGCCCTCGCCGACGTGAGCGTCGAGTACGTCACGAGACTCGAACAGGGCCGCGACCGCCGACCGTCCCCGCAGGTGCTCGCCGCGCTCGCCAACGCGCTCCGGCTGAACTGGAACGAACGCGCCCACCTGCACCGTCTCACCAAGTCGGCCGATCCCAGCTACAACTGCCGGGGCCTCCTCGCCCCGACCAACGAGGTACGTCCCACCGTGCGGGCGCTGCTCGACCGTCTCGAACCCACGCCGGCGGTGCTGCTCAACCGGCTCAGCGACGTCCTCGCCCACACCGCCGGCTACGTTCGACTGGTCGGGCCGATCGGTGTGCTGGACGCGACGCTGCCCAACTCGCCCGGTTCCTCCTCGGCGACAGCCGGGCCCGCAGCGCGTACCCGGACTGGGACCACCTGGCCGACGAGCAGGTCGCCGCCCTCAAGCAGGGCCCGTTTCGGGCCTACCCGCCGATGGCCGCCCTGGCGGACGAGCTGACCGTCACGGCGGGCGACGCCTTCACCCGGCGCGTCGACACGGTTCCCAGCCTGCCGAAGGCCAGCGGCGTCCTCCGGCTGGCCCATCCGGAGGCGGGGATGCTCCGGCTCGCGTACGAGACCCTCGAACTTCCGGTGGACGACGACCAGCGTCTGATCGTGTACCTGCCCGCCGACGCGGCGACCTCCGCCGCGCTCGACCGTCTCCACAGCCAACCCACACAGCCGCTTCGCCTCGTGGCCGGATGACCCCGGCCGCCCGCGAGGGGCGGGGCGGCCGGTCGACTCGGTCAGATCATCGTCTGGGACTTGGCCTGCATGTCGGTGGCGGCCTCCTCCTTGGATTCGCGGGTCAGCGGCTTGCCTCCCGGCGCCGGGGCCTCGCCGCCGAGCGGGTCGGCGCCACCGGTGGCGCCCTGCGGTCCGGCACCGCGCAGCTGCGTGTTGGGCAGTGTCAGGGTGACCACCACCGCCACGATCGCGATCAGGCCGGCGGTCAGGAAGACCATGTCGAGCGCGTCGACGAAGGCGCCCTGGATGGCCGCGCGGACCGGCCCCGGCAGGGCCAGGATGGTGGCCGGATCGTTGATCGAGATGCTGGTGCCACCGCTCGCCGCCACGGCCGCCTGCTCCTGCGGCGGAAGCTGCGCGATCGCGCCGGGCAGCCGGTCGGCGAGCCCGCTGGTCAACCGGGACGAGAGCACCGTGCCGAGGATCGCCACCCCGAACGAACCGCCCAGCGACCGGAAGAAGGTCGCCGAGGAGGTGCCAGCACCCAGGTCGCGTACGGAGACCGCGTTCTGCACCGCCAGGATCAGCGACTGCATGCACAGGCCCAACCCGACGCCGATCACCACCATGAACCCGAACGCGACCCAGAGCGAGGTGCTCACCTTCAACTGGGTGAACAGGAACATGCCCACCAGAAGAGTCACCGAACCGGCCACCGGGAACCACTTGTAACGACCGATCCGGGTCATCGCGCGGCCGGTCAGGATCGAGGTGATGATGATTCCGGCCATCATCGGCAACATCAGCAGACCGCTCCGGGTCGGCGAGGCGCCCTTCACGATCTGCAGGTACAGCGGGATGAAGATGATCGAACCGAACATCACCAGACCGATGACGAGCAGGGCCGAGTTGGCCAGCGCGAAGGTGGCGCTCCGGAACAACCGCAGCGGCAGGATCGGCTCGGCCACCCGGGCCTCCTGAAGGACGAAGAGCACCCCCAGCACCGCACCGACCACGAAGAGCGTGATGATCACGCCGGAGCTCCAGGCGTACTCGTTGCCACCCCAGCTCAGCGCGAGCAGCAGGGAGCTCACCCCGGCGACCAGCAGGCCGGCGCCGAGCCAGTCGATCGCGTGGTCCCGGCGTTCGAACGGGATCAGCCGCATCACGTGGTAGCAGACGACGATGGCAAGGATCGCCAGCGGCACGTTGATGTAGAAGATCCACCGCCAGTCGGTCTCCGCGAAGTAACCGCCCACCAGCGGCCCGGCGACCGACGAGATCCCGAAGACCGCACCGAACAGGCCCTGGTAGCGACCACGCTCCCGGGGTGACACCACGTCCGAGATGATGGTGAAGGCGAGCGTCAACAGACCACCGGCGCCGAGACCCTGGATACCCCGGGTGACGATCAACTGGGTCATGTTCTGCGAGAGCCCGGCCAGCAACGACCCGACCAGGAACGTGCCGATCGAGAAGAGGAAGACCGGTCTACGTCCGTACAGGTCGGCCATCTTGCCGTAGAGCGGCGTCGACGCGGTGGAGGCGAGCAGGTACGCGGTGACCACCCAGGAGTAGTGGTTGATTCCGCCCAGCTCGCCCACGATGGTCGGCAGCGCCGTACCGACGATGGTCTGGTCGAGTGCGGCCAGCAGCATGCCGGTCATCAGGCCGAACATGAGCAGCCGGATCTGCTGACGGTTCAGCACCGGCGCGTCGGAGGCTTTGGTGGTCATGTGCCCTTCTATCCCGCCACCCGCAGAACATGCGCCGAACCGCAAAAAACCCACCCCCACCCCACCGCGCCCCCTCGCGCTCCCGCTTCCTGGCGTCGATCAAGAGGTTTGCGTCATGTCGCACGGCGTGTCGTGACGCAAACCTCTTGATCAACAGG
>NZ_JBEXHP010000028.1:0-61512 GCF_040607895.1 Micromonospora sp. NPDC005220 | reverse complement strand
AAGAAGTTTGCGTCACCAATTGGCCCTCCGGTGACGCAAACTTCTTGATCACGAGGGGTGGGAGGGGTGCCCTGGTCGGGTGGGGCGGACTAGGCTCGCGCGGCATGAGCAGTGAGATTCCGGCCCGCGCCGACGTCGTCATCATCGGTGCCGGGCACAACGGCCTGGTCTCCGCGGTCCTGCTGGCCCGCGCCGGCCTGGACGTCCTCGTGTTGGAGGCCGCCGACGTGCTCGGCGGCGCGACCCGCACCGAGAACCCGTTCCCGAAGGTGCCGGGGCTGCGCCACTCCACCGGCTCGTACCTGCTCGGGCTGATGCCCCCGGAGCTGCTCGCCACGCTCGACGTACGGATCCCGGTACTGCGCCGCGACCCGCACTACTTCCTGCCCACCCCGGGTGGCCTCGGCTCCCCGTACCTGCTCTTCGGCAGTGACACCGCCGCCACCCGGGCGCAGCTCGCCGAGTTCTTCTCCCCCGCCGACGTGGCCGCCGACGACGCCATGCAGGCCGAGCTGGCCGCGCTGCGGGAAGACCTGGCGCCAGCCTGGTTGGCCGAGCCGCTGAGCGTGCCGGAGACCGCCGAGCGGCACGTCCGCCCGGCGCTGCGTCAGGTCTTCGTCGACCTGGTGCAGGGTTCCGTCGCCGACTACCTGGCCCGGTTCGAGTTCCGCTCCGAACTACTGGTCAGCATGTACGCGGTCACCGACGGCCTGTCCGGGCTCAACGCCGGCCCGGACGACCCCGGCACCGGGCACAACTTCCTCGTGCACAACATGTGCAGACTCCCCGGCTCCGGCGGCACCTGGATGATCGCCGAGGGTGGCATGGGCACTGTCTCGCGCACGTTCGCCGAGGCCGCGCGCGCCGCCGGGGCGACGATTCTGACCGGTACGCCGGTGCGCGCGGTGACCCTAAACGGCGGGGCGGCGAGCGGAGTGGTGCTGGCCGACGGTCGGGAGATCGCCGCCCGGGTGGTGCTCGGCGCGTGTGACCCGTACCGGTTGATGGACCTGTTGCCCGACGGCGCGCTCCCGGCGCCCCTCGGCGAACGGATGGCGGCGGTCCGCCGGCCCGGCACCACCCTCAAGCTCAACCTGGCGCTCACCGGGCTGCCCCGGTTCTCCTGCCTGCCGGACGGCACGCCGAGTCCGTTCGGCTCGACCATCCACCTGCTGCCCGGGTCGGCGTCGCTGGTCGGCGGGGCGGCCACCTCGCCGATGACCGCGCTGCGCGCGATGTGGGCGGACGTGCAGGCCGGGCTACTGCCGGCGGAGCCCACCATCGAGTGGTACCTGCACACCACAGTCGACCCGTCGCTCTCCGACGCGGCCGGGCACCACTCGTCGGCGCTCTTCGTCCAGTCCGTCCCGTACCAGCTGGCCGGCACGACCTGGGAGGCGGAGCTGCCCGGCTACGTCGATCGGCTGATCGGGATCGTCGAGCGGTACGCCCCCGGCACCGCCGACCTGATCGCCGACGCGGTGCCGCTGCCGCCGCCCGGCATCGAGGAGCACTTCGGCATCACCGGGGGGCACATCCACCACGTCGACAACACCGTCTCGTTCACCGACCGGATGCCCTACGCCACCGGCATCGACGGCGTGTACGCCGGCAGCGCCGGTTGCCATCCGGCCGGCAGCGTCATCGGCGCAGCCGGCCACAACGCCGCCCGTCGAATCCTCACCGATCTAGGCCGCTGACCGGTTCCCGGTCGGGCCGGCGGACGGCCGCAGATCACCCGGGCCGCCGACCAGGTAGTAGCCGACCAGCAGGAGGTACGCGCAGAGGCTCAGGATGGGGTCGATGAAGACGACGGCGAAGGCGACGAGGTAGAGCGGGGGTTTGAGCAGCACCCGCCGTGCGATCGCTCGGGCCAGCCGGGGATCCAGGTCGGGGTTCAGCAGTCCACGCCGGCGGGCCCACCACCAGCTCAGGTTGACGAAGATCGCCTCACCGAGCACGGTGCCGAGGTACAGGGCGGCGGTCAACCGCTGATCGGTCGGGCTGCCCCGCAGATTGTCCGACAGCAGGTCGGCGGTGAACGGGATCGTGGCGATGAAGAGCAGGACACCGAGGTTGAAGACCAGCAGCATCTGATCGACCCGGACGATGTACCGCCACAGGTTGTGGTGGGCAAGCCAGACCTGCCCGGCGATCGCGAAGGTGATCACATATGCCAGGTAGGACGGCCAGGCGTGGGCCAAGGCGTCCGGAACCGCTCGTCCACTGTCCCTGGCGGGGCCGGTCTGGAGCAGCTCGACGGCCATCACCGTCAGCACGACCGCGAAGACGCCGTCGCTGAACGTCTCCACCCGGGCGGCGTCCCGGACCTTCTCCCGGCCGCGCCCATACCGGTACTCGTCCTCCCGCGCGCCCTCCGCCACTCCCGCCCCGCTCTCGGTGGTGCCGGGATGCACGCACCCCCTCCCGCGATCTTGCACTTTCTGTCGTCGTTATGGGGCTATTGCCCTACTTTGCACCAACAGAAAGTGCAAGATCTCGGGGGTGAAGGGGTCAGATCACGGCTTCGCCGGCGGGGGCGGGGGTTTCCGCGTCTACCCGGTGGGCCCTCACCTTGTGGCCGACGCTGGTCAGGCAGCGGCCGCTGGGCAGGTCGAAACGCCACCCGTGCAGCTGGCAGGTCAGCTGGTCACCCTCGACGATGCCGAAGCGGGTCAGGTCCGCCTTCAGGTGCGGGCAGCGCCGCTGCACCACCCAGTCGCCCAACGTGATGTCCTCGGCGTCGGTGCTGCGCTCGTGCTCGTCGTACCAGCCCTCGGCGTACTGGAGCCGCTCCTCTGAGAGGCACTTGAAGAACGCGTAGACGAACTCGTTGTACTGACCGATCCGGGCCGCCGAGAACCGGCAGGACAGGAAGAGCGAGTTGACCCAGTCGACCTCGTCGATGAAGAGCAGGTGCTCGATCAACGACCGGTCGGTCCGGAACCGGTAGCGCACCTTCTCGTCCGCGTACGGTCGGACCTCCTTGCCCGGGAAGTCCACCACGATCGACTCGATGCTCTCGCCGTCGTAGCCGACAAGGTCGAAACGGACCGGACCGCCGACACCCTTCGCCAGGTAGATCGACTCGTCGAGCAGCGGCTCGATCCGACGCTTCATCTCCCCGAGCACGTCCACCTCGGGGTGCCGCCAGGACGCCTTCTCCGCCTCGATGATCGGGCGCTTGCGCTCCCGCATCTCCTCCAGGTACGCGACCTTGTTCGCGAAGAACTCCTCGATCGGCACCGGGTGGGTGGTGCTCGCGCCCTCGGTGGTCACCTCGGCGACGCTCCCCGGCAGCAGCACGATCCCGTTGGTGCCGCCGACCTTGGCGTACTCGGACAGGAAGACGGACTGGTCGGGGAAGATGTTGCCCTCGTCCCCGTGGATGTCGTTGAACTGCCACAGCGCGTCGTCCAGGAAGCACGGCGGGCCGGCGATCGGGAAGACGTGCGACGCCTTCAGGTCGTCGATGTAGCGCCAGGTCCGGTCGAACTGCCGGTCACGCTTCTGCTTGCCGAACGCGGTCTTCGCCGCCTGCGGCAGCTCGTAGACCATCGGGTACCAGATCGCGCCGGAGAACTGAAGCAGGTGAGCGTGCACGTGGCCCAGCTCGGCGAAGACGCTGAGGTCGGTGGGGCGGGCGTCGTTCTGGTTGAGCAGCCGCACACCCTCGTACTCGACCCAGAGCGAGGAGTCCCCGATCGGCCCGTCGGTCGGGCTGGTCAGCGCCTGAATCATGATCTTCAGCCCGCCGGGCAGCTCCACCACCTGCTCGTTGGGCGCCTTCAGGAACTTGGTGAAGCCCAGCGCCCGTAATTCGTCCTCCATCTCCGAGGTGGGGAACTCGGGCAGCAGGACGGTGGCGTCCTTGGAAACGAAGTCGCGCAGGTGCTTCGCGTCGAAGTGGTCCCGGTGCAGGTGGGAGACGTACAGGTAGTCGACCTGCCCCAGGCTCTCCCAGTCCAGCAGTGAATTGTCGGGGAAAGGGAACCACGACGCGAAGTAGGCCGGATTGACCCACGGGTCGCACAGGATGCTGCCCGCGGCCGTGTCGATCCGCATGCTGGCGTGCCCGGTTCCGGTCACTCGCACCGCACAGTCCCCCTCAAACAGACAATCAGGTGTACGCCAAACGCTACCGGAGCGAGTCTGACCGCCGCCCCGCGACGCCAGTAGTGCCGTTCGGCCCAGTTGGGCCGGGGCCGATGGCCAGGAAACCCCCACCCCACCGCACCGCGTACGAGGCGTGCCAGACTAACCAAAGATCCGATCGCGAGGGAAGGACCGACAGTGGCAGGAAGCGAGCCGGTAACGTCGCCAGACCAGCACAAGCCCGGGCACCGCAAGGCCGGGCAGATCGGCGCCGTGCTGTCCGCACTGGCGCTGCTGGCGATGATCTGCGGCAACCACGAGGGCAGGGTCGAGGACATCTGGCTGATCGGCCTGGCCGCGCTGCTGCTGATCATCGTGATCGGCGACGTCGTGCTGCGGCGCAGCGGTCTGCGCTCCTGACCCGACCCACCGCCGGACGACCGGCCGACGAACGCCGAGGGCCCGCCCCCACCAGGGGGACGGGCCCTCGTCCGTGTCGCGTCGGGTCAACGCCCGAAGAGGATGTCCTGCACGTCCTTGAGCGCGGCGTCGACCTCGGCCTCGAAATAGCCACCCGGAACCAGGCCGAACCGGAGGGTGTCCAGGTCCTTCGGGTCGACCGGCATCGGGTTGCGGCGCTGCATGCCACCGAGCAGGGTCTCGAAGAACCGGTCCACCTGGTCCGGGTCGTACCCGCTGCCGAACCGGCGCACCTGGAAGCTACGGCGGATCTGGTCGACCCGGTACAGGTCGCTGCCGGGCGGACCGGCCATCGGGGGACCACCCATCGGCGGGCCAGCAACCGCCGGCGGGCCGGCCATCGGAGGCGGGCCGGCCATCGGCGGGCCACCCATGCCCTGCTGCGGCAGCGGAGGCGGACCGGCCGGACCACGGCGCATGTCGCGCGGGTCCCGCTCCGGCATCCGGATCTCGGCCGTCATGTCGGCACGACCGTGCCGCCCGGCCTCGAAGCCGTCGAAGCGCGGCTCCTCCGGCGGCGGCGGATAACCGCCGGGGGCGCGCTGGTCGTCGGGGCCGTACCCGCCGCGCTGATCATCCGGGCCGTACCCACCGGGCGCACGCTGGTCGTCCGGGCCGTACCCACCGGGCGCACGCTGGTCGTCCGGGCCGTACCCACCGGGCGCACGCTGGTCGTCCGGGCCGTACCCACTGGGGCCGGCGGGCAGGCCGCGCTGCGGCATGCCGTGGCCACCCATCGGGCCGGGGCCCATCGGGCCACCGGGACCCATCGGGGGGCCGGCCGGGCCACGTGGCGCGTCGTAACCACCGCCGCGGGGGGCGTCGTAGCCACCGGCGAAGGCGCCGGTCGGCTCGTCGTAGCGGCCGTAGGGCGGGCCGGCCTGCGCGGGCATCGGCCGGGGCGGCATCGGCTGCGGAACCATGCCCCGGTCGTCACGCACCGGAGGACCCATCCGGTCCGGTGGGCCCATCCGGGGGTCGCCGCCGCGCCCGGCGCTGTTGCGCTCCTCCAACTCGGCCAGCTGCCGCTCGACCCGGTCCAGGTGCAGGTCGACCTGCCACTCGTCGTAGCCGTTGAAGCGGACCCGGAAGACGACGTCATGAACCTCCTGGGAGGCCACCGGGGCACCGACCTGTCGGCCGTCGAGCGTCGCCTCGACCCGGTCGAGGAAGGCATCCACCTCGTCGACCTTGTATCCCCGGCGGAGCGCCTTGCGCCGGAAACGCTGACCCTGACTCGCCACTATGTCTCCTGGTCTCGTTCGCCACGCCCGGTCACGCCGGTGCATCTCCGGCGCGGTCGGTGTTGGTGTCGTTGTCCTCGGCGGCGGCGAGCTGGCCACACGCGCCGTCGATTTCGCGACCTCGGGTGTCCCGAACCGTGGTGGACACCCCGGCGTCGCGCAACCGCCGGACGAACTCCCGCTCGACCGGCTTCGGGCTCGCGTCCCAGCGGCTGCCCGGCGTCGGATTGAGCGGAATGAGGTTCACGTGGGCCAATTTGCCGGCCAACAGCCGCCCGAGCAGGTCGGCTCGCCACGGCTGGTCGTTCACGTCCTTGATCATCGCGTACTCGATCGACACACGACGGCCCGTCCGGGCGGCGTAGTCCCACGCTGCGTCCAGCACCTCGGCTACCTTCCAGCGCTGGTTTACCGGCACGAGTTCGTCGCGCAGATCATCATCGGGGGCGTGCAACGACAACGCAAGAGTCACTGAGAGGTCTTCGCTGGCCAGTCGGTGGATGGCCGGAACCAGGCCGACCGTGGAAACGGTGATGTGCCGCTGGGACAGGCCAAGCCCCTCCGGAGCCGGGCTGACCAGCCGACGGATCGCCTCGATCACCCGGTTGTAGTTGGCCAGCGGCTCGCCCATGCCCATGAAGACGACGCGCGACAGCCTCGGCGGGGAACCCGCGACCACGCCGGAGGCCGCCACCCCGGCCATGTACACCGCCTGGTCGACGATCTCCGCCGTCGACAGGTTGCGGGTCAGCCCGGCCTGGCCGGTCGCGCAGAACGGACAGGCCATGCCGCAACCCGCCTGGCTGGAGATGCAGACGGTCACCCGGTCCGGGTAGCCCATCAGCACGCTCTCCACCAGCGCGCCGTCGTGCAGCCGCCAGAGCGCCTTGCGGGTCGCGCCGTCGTCACAGGCCAGCTCGCGCACCGGGTTGAGCAACGTCGGCAGCAGTTGGTCGGCCAGCCGCTCCCGGGTCGCCGCGGGCAGATCGGTCATCGCCTGCGGGTCGCGGACCAACCGCCCGAAGTAGTGGTTGGAGACCTGCTTGGCGCGGAAGGCCGGCTCCCCCAGCCCGGTGACCAACGCCTGGCGGCCGGCCAGGTCCAGGTCAGCGAGGTGCTGAGGGGGCATGGAGGCCCGGCGCGCGGCAGGGGCGACCGAGATGGCGGGGATCAGGGGCAGGCTCGTCATGGCTGGTCCAGTGTGTCACGCCGTCGGCGGCGGGTGCCGGTCCGGAGGTGTCGAACGGGCCGCGACCGCCGGAGCCGGATGACCAGGTCGCCGTGATTCATACCTCAGTTCACCACCGGCACCAGGACCGCCAACAGCAGGTAGGCCGTCGGCACCGCGAACAGGATCGAGTCCAGTCGGTCCATCAGACCGCCGTGGCCGGGCAGCAGGTTGCTCATGTCCTTCACACCGAGATCCCGCTTGATCATGGACTCGGCCAGGTCGCCGAGGACCGCCGCGCAGGAGACGGCCACCCCGAACAGCGCACCCCACCAGGGGGCCACCTCGAACATGAGCCACAGCAGCAACGCGCTGCCCAGGGCCGCCGCGGTAACCGAGCCGGCGAAGCCCTCCCAGGACTTCTTCGGGCTGATCGACGGGGCCATCGGGTGTTTGCCGAAGGAGACGCCGGCCGCGTACCCGCCGGTGTCGGAGAGCACCACCCCGATCAGGGTGGCCAGAATGCGCAGCGGCCCATCGTCGGGGGCCGCCGCCAGCAACGCCGCGAAGCCGGCGAGGAACGGCACGTAGACGGCGATCAGGGTGGCCGCGGTGAGATCCCGCTGGAACCCGGCCGGCCCGTCACCCAACCGCCAGATCATCGTGCCCAGCACGGTGACCAGCAGCCCCAGGCTGAGCGCGTCCGGGCCGGCGAACCAGGCCAGACCCACTGTCAACACGCCACCGCCGATCAGCGGCACCAACGGCGGGTGCGCGCCGCTGCGCCGGACCGCACGGGCCATCTCCCACATGCCGATGGCGACCGCGGCGGCGATCACCGGCAGGAACGCCAACGGGTAGACGACAAGCGGCACCACGATCAGCGCGCCGAGGCCCAGCCCGACGCCGATCGCCGCGGGAAGGTTGCGCCCGGCCCGCCCGGTGCCCAACTGCTGGGTGGCCGGTCGGTCGAGGCTGGCCCGCCGTCGCCCCTTCGGCCGTCGACCGCTGGTCGGAGCCTCGTCCGGCACCACCTCGGCCCGGATCGGCTCAAGTTGCTCGGTCGGGTACCCCGGGGCGTCGACGTGGGCGGGAGGACCGTCGAGGCGGCTCGGCTCGTCGAAACGCCCACGGCCCGGGCCGTCGTAACGCGGCGGCCCGTCGCCGGCGGCCGGGGGACGGTCCAGGTACCGGTCACCGCGACCCCGGTCTTCGTACCGGTCGGGCTGGTTGCGGTCGTCCACCTGCCGGTCACGGTCGTCGAAACGATCGTGCCGGTCGCGGTCGTCGAAGCGGTCGTCCGGGCGGACCGGGCGGCCCCGCTCGTCGTACGGGTCCGTTGGGTGCGGGTCGGCGTACGGCCGGGCGTGCGGCTCGGCGTACAGCTCAGGGCCGGCGGCCGGACGGCGGCTCCACTGGCCGGCCTCCAGATCCTCCTCCGGCCAGGGCAGCGCCACCGGGCGCTCCGGCCGGTTCCAGCCGCGAGGCTCGCTGCCGTAGGGGTCGGGGTGGGACATCACGCACCGCGAAGCGGCACGAGAACCACCACATGACGCAAGACCACAAGCATCCCCTACACGTGCGATGTTCCTCCGATTGACCGCCCCGACGGTCGGTCGATCCCCGGTGTTCACCACCCGGTGGCCGGGAATCGTGCCGAGCCTACTGCACCCGCCGGATCCACACGGCGGACGAGGCACGCCGACGGACGTCACCCGCGCCGCCAGCCCGCCGACCAGCGACGCACACCCATTCGGTACGACGCACGTTCGCCCGGATCGCCCCGGCGCGCACCAGGACCGTCCGGGTCCCCATCCCCTGCCAGAGAGCACGAGGCCCGTTCCCGACGTCGGGAACGGGCCTCGGAACAGCTCATCCGACCAGCGGGTGGACGATCACACCTCGAGCAGCTCGGTTTCCTTGTGCTTCACCAGGTCGTCGATGCTGGCCACGTACCGCTGGGTCAGGTCGTCGAGTTCCTTCTCGGCGCGGCGGCCGTCGTCCTCGCCGGCTTCGCCGTCCTTGACGATCCGGTCCAGCTCCTCCTTGCCACGGCGGCGGACATTGCGGATGGCCACCTTGGCCTCCTCGCCCTTGTGCCGGGCCACCTTGATCATGTCGCGGCGGCGTTCCTCGGTCATCTGCGGGAGCAGGATGCGCAGCTGGTTGCCCTCGTTGTTCGGGTTCACCCCGAGGTCCGAGTCGCGGATCGCCTTCTCCATCGCGTTGATCTGCGAGTTGTCGTACGGCTTGATGATGGCCATCCGCGGCTCGGGAACCGCGATGGACGCCATCTGCGTCAGCGGCGTGGGCGTGCCGTAGTAGTCGATGATGACCTTGGAGAACATGGCGGCGTTGGCGCGACCGGTACGGATGGCGCCGAACTCCTCCTTGGCGTGCTCAACCGCACGCTCCATCTTCTCCTCGGCCTCGAGGAGGGTGTCGTCGATCACCGGTCTCCTCGCCTCCTTCTGTGCTCGTGGTGGGCTCTGCTGAAAGTCGTCAGACCGTTGCCGCCATCGCCGTCGGCGGAACTCAGGCGGTGATCAGGGTGCCGATCTTGTCGCCACCCACCGCGCGGATGATGGTGTCGTCACCCTGCGCGCCGAAGACCAGCATCGGCAGGCCGTTCTCCATGCAGAGGCTGAACGCCGCCGCGTCGGCCACCCGCAGGTTACGGCGCAGCACCTCGGAGAAGGTGATCGAGTCGAGCTTGCTGGCGGTGGGGTCGATCCGGGGGTCGGCGGTGTAGACGCCGTCCACGCCGTTCTTGCTCATCAGCACCACGTCGGCCCGGATCTCCAGCGCCCGCTGGGCGGCCACGGTGTCGGTGGAGAAGTACGGCATCCCGGCGCCGGCGCCGAAGATGACCACGCGGCCCTTCTCCAGGTGCCGGATGGCGCGCAGCGGGATGTACGGCTCGGCGACCTGGGCCATCGTGATGGCGCTCTGCACCCGGGTCTCGATGCCCTCCTTCTCCAGGAAGTCCTGGAGAGCGAGGCAGTTCATCACGGTGCCGAGCATGCCCATGTAGTCCGCGCGGGCCCGGTCCATCCCACGCTTCTGCAGCTCCGCGCCGCGGAAGAAGTTGCCGCCGCCGACCACCACGGAAACCTGCACGCCGCGGCGGACCACGGTGGCGATCTGCCGGGCGATGGCCTGGACGACGTCCGGGTCGACGCCGATCGCGCCGCCACCGAAGACCTCACCGGAGAGCTTCAGCACCACCCGGCGGGCACGCCCCGGCGGCGGTGCCGTCGGATCGTCCAGCTCCAGCGTCCGGTCACTCACAACCTGCGTCATCCGCCCCGCCCTTCCCCACGCGCACGCCCCGTGCGGCGCGTACCGCGAACCTGCCGCTGCCGACCCTATGTGACGAGGAGGCCGCGGTGCCTGTCATGTACACCGGCGGCCTCCTCGTTGACGTCTTCTGCCCACGGGCGCACGCGGCGCCCGGTGGCGGCTCAGGCCTGGCCGACCTCGAACCGCACGAAGCGGGTGACCTCGATGCCGGCCTCGGCCAGCAGCTGCTTCACCGACTTCTTGTTGTCGGCCACCGACGCCTGCTCGACCAGGACGAAGTCCTTGAAGAAGGAGTTCACCCGACCCTCGATGATCTTCGGCAGGGCCGCCTCGGGCTTGTTCTCCTCGCGGGCGGTCTGCTCGGCGATGCGCCGCTCGGACTCGACGACCTCAGCCGGAACCTCGTCCCGGGTGAGGTACTTCGGCCGCATCGCGGCGATCTGCATGGCCACACCGCGGGCGTCGGCGTCGCCGGCCTCGTCGCTCTTGCCGGTGTACGACACCAGCACGCCGACGGCCGGCGGCAGGTCCTGGGCCTTGCGGTGCAGGTAGATGGCGATGGTGCCCTCGACCCGGGCGAAGCGGTTGAGCACCAGCTTTTCGCCGATCTTGGCGGACTGCTCCTGGATCAGGTCCGCGACGACCTTGCCGTCGAGCTCGGTGGCGAGCAGCTCCTCGGCGGAGTTCACGCCGGAGCGGTCACCGTGCTCGACCAGCTGCTGGGCCAGCGCGATGAACGAGTCGGTCTTGGCGACGAAGTCGGTCTCGCAGTTCAGCTCGAGCAACGACTTGCCGGAGTGGGCGACCAGGCCGTTCGCGGCCGTGCGGCCAGCCCGCTTGCCGACGTCCTTGGCGCCCTTGACGCGCAGGATCTCGACGGCCTTGTCGAAGTCGCCCTCGGCCTCGGTCAGCGCCTTCTTGCTGTCCATCATGCCGGCGCCGGTGAGGTCGCGGAGCTTCTTGACGTCCGCGGCGGTGATTTGGGACATGGCTCTCTCTTCGATGTTGAGACGGCGTGTGGATGGTCAGAGGTGCCGGTTACCCGGATCCGGGCGGAACGTGCCCGGCGTACCGTCGCTGCCCGCCGTTCGCGAAAACGGACGGCGGGGCAGCGACGGTGCGATCACTCCGCGGTGGCGGCCGCCGGCTGCTCGGTGGCGGCCTGCGCCGGCTGCTCCGGGGTGGCCGACTGCTCGGCGGCAGCGGGCTGCTCGGCCGGGGCGGCGGTCTCGTCGGCCTTCTTCGGCTCGAGCAGCTCGCGCTCCCACTCGGTCAGCGGCTCGTCGCTCGCGACACCCTCGGGCTTCTCGTCGTTGCCCCGGCGACGGCCGGAACGCGCGATCAGGCCATCCGCGACGGCGGCGGCGACGACCTTGGTCAGCAGCTCGGCCGAGCGGATCGCGTCGTCGTTACCCGGGATCGGGAAGTCGACCTCGTCCGGGTCACAGTTGGTGTCCAGCACCGCGATCACCGGGATGCCCAGCTTGCGGGCCTCGTCGACGGCGATGTGCTCCTTCTTGGTGTCGACGATCCAGACCGCGGCGGGAAGCTTCTGCATGTCCCGCAGGCCACCGAGGGTGCGGGTCAGCTTGATCTTCTCGCGGGAGAGCTGCAGGGTCTCCTTCTTGGTGTAACCGGCGGCGGTGCCGCTCAGGTCACCCAGACCCTCCAGCTCCTTCATCCGCTGGAGCCGCTTGTACACGGTCTGGAAGTTGGTCAGCATGCCACCGAGCCAGCGGTGGTTGACGTACGGCTGGCCGACCCGGGTCGCCTGCTCGGCGATCGCCTCCTGGGCCTGCTTCTTGGTGCCGACGAACAGGATGCTGCCACCCTCGGCGACGGTTCCACGCACGAACTCGTACGCCTTCTCGATGTACTCGAGGGTCTGGCGCAGGTCGATGATGTAGATGCCGTTGCGCTCGGTCATGATGAAGCGCTTCATCTTCGGGTTCCAGCGCCGGGTCTGGTGCCCGAAGTGGACACCGCTCTCCAGCAGCTGACGCATGGTCACGACGGCCATGGTTGGGGTACTCCTCAAGGTCCCTGGTTGTCACGCCCGGCCGGTGGCCGGGCGTCCTGGCGCCTGGTCGCCGACCCATGGTGGACCCGATCAAGATCGGGACCAGGGAGGCCGTCGCTCCACGACGATTCGTGAAGAGGGCGCGCGAGGTCGACCGCACGAGGCGGTCGCCAGTTGGCCAGTGTACGCCCCTCACCCGCTCAGCCGCCCCCGGGTGCGCGTGGGGTGCTGCTATGCCGCTCCGCCCCTTCGCCGCTTCCCGCGCGAGTTGCCGGCACGATCGCGCTAGTTCGTGGAAGTAGCGGCCTCCGCGTCGCCTCTTCCTGGTTGTTGTCCGGATCGTCGGCGCGCGCCGACGTCGGCGGCGAGCGCGGCCGGGTCAGCCGGCGGCGAGCGCGGCGGCCACGAAGAGCACCAGGCCGACGGTCAGGTAGGCCGTTGGTGGGCGGAGCCAGCCCCGGCCGTTGTCGGCGAGCGCCAGACCGCCGGTTCGTAGCCCGTACAACCCGGTCGCGAAGATCGGCAGTCCGGCTACCAGGGCGATACCCACCACCACGTTCCCGGCGTCCACCGGGTCGCCGGTCACCCCCGCCAGCAGCACTCGCAACGCCGGGACCTCGAAGATCAACACCAGCAGCGCGAAGAGTACGGCCAGCACCGGCCGACGGGTCCGGTAGACGCCGTCGGCGGCCGGCGGATACACCGGGGGCTCGGCTGCGGGCAGGTCGGGCCGTGGGCCGATCCCCGGCATGGGGCCGGTCGGCATCTCCAGCGGGTGCGGCGTGTCGCCACCCCGGGTCGGCTCGATGATCGGGTACCCACCGAGCGGAGCGGGACGAGCCTGATCAGCGAGCACACCGGCCGGCGCTGCCGATGTGCTGTCGCGGGACGTCTCCGGCACCGCGCTGGTCACCGGAGGACCCGCCACGGCCGGCTCCCGGGCGGCCCGGCGTCCGGGCAGCTCACCGGAGGTCTCCGAGGGGTCCCGGTCCGCCCGCCGCGACCGGGTGGCCCGGTAACCGTCCACCTCCGGCCGTCCGGCAGCCAGCGGGTCGACCGCGCCGAAACGCCCCGAATCAGCCTCACTCGCATCGAACCGATCGGCCTCGACGTCCAAGGCACCAAAGCGACCCGAGTCCGATTCCGGCGGACCGCCGAACCGGCCCGCGTCCACCGCGCTCAAACGACCCGAGCCCGACTCCGCCGCACCGCCGAACCGGCCCCCGTCCACCGCGCTCAAACGACCCGAGCCCGACTCCGCCGCACCGCCGAACCGGCCCCCGTCCACCGCGCTCAAACGACCCGAGCCCGACTCCGGCGCACCGAACCGGCCCGCGTCGACGGCGCCGAAGCGTCCCGAGTCGGGCTCCCGGCGGCGGCCGACGCCGGTGTCCTCGACGGAGCGGCCGTCTTCCGCGCCACGCTGCCCGGGAATCTCGCCGTCCCGGTAGCGCGGCTCGCTAGCGCCGCGCCACTCCGACTCGCCGTAACCGTGACCCCGCTCGTCGGGGTACCAGCGCGACTCCTGATCTTCCGGAAAACTCCGTCGTCCGTCCACGTCAGGCACCGTATGCGACCAGCCACGCCGGCGCCATTTCAGCCCGGCTGGCCACCCCGCCGAGCACCCGCCAGCGGGGGGCATGGATGGCGCCTTCGGTGCCGCCGCCGCGGCCCCGCACCGTGATCAGGTGATGAAAAGTAGGTCGGAGGCGGTCCTGACACCTACTTTCCATCACCTGATCATGGTGGCCCCGCCGATGGGGTGCGGTCGGCCGCGCTGCCGGCCTCGGTCGGGCGTCCCACGTCGCTAGCACAGCGCGGGCATGATCGTCCGACTGTCCACAGCACACCCGTTGTCCACAGATAGGCCCCTCGCCGAGTCGCGGCGACCGCCCTGCGGCGGGCACCGTGCCGGCCATGACGAAGCGGAACCAGGCGGTTGGCGCGTACGGCGAGCGGTGCGCGGTCCGGCACCTGACCGAGGCGGGGCTGCGCCCGATCGCCCAGAACTGGCGCTGCCCGGCCGGGGAGATCGACATCATCGCGTGGGACGGGCCGGTGCTCGCCTTCTGCGAGGTGAAGACCCGCCGGGGTGAGGGCTTCGGCACCCCGGCCGAGGCGGTGGTGCCGACCAAGGCCCGCCGGCTGCGAAGGCTCGCCGCGCGGTGGCTGACCGAGACCGGCACGACCGCCGAGGAGGTGCGTTTCGACGTGCTGTCGGTGCGGCTGCCCGACACCGGCCCGGCGCAGGTCGACCACCTGAAGGGCGCGTTCTGAGATGCGTACCCGGAAGATCGGCGACGCGCGGTGAGCTACGCGAAGGTGCTCTGCGTGGGGTTGGTCGGGGTGACCGGACACCTGGTCGAGGTGGAGGCCGACCTGGCCGCCGGCCTGCCCGCGGTGGTGATCTCCGGCCTGCCGGACACCGCGCTGCACGAGGCCCGCGACCGGGTCCGCGCCGCCGTGGTCAACTCGGGCCAGCGCTGGCCCAACCGGCGGATCACCCTCAACCTGCTGCCCGCCACGCTGCCGAAATTCGGCTCGGCCTTCGATCTGGCCATCGCCGCAGCGCTGTTGGGCGGCTCGGGTGAGCTGCCGCTGCTTCCCCTGGAGGGGGTGGTGGTCCTCGGCGAGCTGGGGCTCGACGGGACGGTGCGGCCGGTGCGCGGCGTACTCCCGATGGTCGCCGCCGCGGCCCGGGCCGGCGTCGCGCGGGTGATCGTCCCGGTCGGCAACGCCGCCGAGGCCGCCGTCATCCCCGGGGTACGGGTGCGAGCGGTGGACAACCTGCACCGGCTCGTAGCCTTCGTTCGCGACGGGACCCCGCTGATCGAGCCACCGACGGACATCCCGGCGCCGGTGGTCGGTGGGCCCGATCTTGCCGAGGTCGCCGGGCAGCAGATGGGTCGACGCGCCCTGGAGGTCGCCGCGGCCGGCGGGCACCACGTGGCGCTGCTCGGGCCCCCGGGCGCGGGCAAGACGATGCTCGCCGAACGACTGCCGTCGATCCTGCCCGAGCTGGACGACGACGCCGCGCTGGAGGTCACCGCGCTGCACTCGGTCGCCGGGCTACTGCCGCCGGGCGGGCGGCTGCTGCGTCGCCCCCCGTTCCAGGCGCCGCACCACACCGCGACCGTGCCGTCGCTGGTCGGTGGCGGCTCGGGGCTGGCCCGACCCGGCGCGGTGTCGCTGGCGCACCGCGGGGTGCTCTTCCTGGACGAGGCCCCCGAATTCAGCAAGGGTGCGTTGGAGGCGCTGCGCCAGCCGCTGGAGCACGGCCAGATCCAGTTGAGCCGCAGCGGGGGCGGCACCGTGTACCCGGCCCGCACCCAATTGGTGCTGGCCGCCAACCCCTGTCCGTGCGCGAAGCCGGCCGGCGATGCGCACTGCGAGTGCAGCCCGCTGGTCCGTCGCCGCTACCTGGGCAGACTCTCCGGGCCGCTGCTCGACCGGATCGACGTTCAGGTGCGGTTGATGCCGGTACGGGCGGCCGAGCTGATGGCGACCGACGGCGACGTCGAGCCCTCGGCGACGGTCGCCGCCCGGGTGGCGGCGGCCCGACAGGCGGCGGCCACCCGCTGGGCCGACCTCGGCCGACGACTCAACGCCGAGGTGGACGGCCCGCACCTGCGCCGACCGCCGTGGCGGCTGCCGGCCCGGGTCACCGTCGAGCTGCGTGGCCGGCTCGACTCCGGCTCGCTGTCGGCGCGCGGCTTCGACCGGGTGATCCGGATGGCCTGGACCATCGCTGATCTGGACGGCCGGGACCGGCCGGACCGCGACGACGTCCGGGAAGCGCTTCAACTACGAACGGGGGAGGCGACGTGAGCGCCGAGGAGGAACGCAGGCTGGCCCGGGTCGCCCTGACCTGGTTGGCGGAGCCGGGCACGCGCGCGGTGCACCGGCTGGTCGAACGGCACGGCCCGGTGGCGACCCTGGATCTGCTGCTCGACGGCGGCAGCCCGGACGGCTGGCTGCACACCACGGTCGCCGCACGCTCGGCGGCCGGCGACGCGCGGGCGGTGGCGGCAGAGGCCCTGGAGCGGGCGGACCGGCTGGGTGCCCGGCTGGTCACGCCGGACGACGAGGAGTGGCCGGCCCAGGTTGCCAGCCTGGCCACGTTGCGTCTGCCGGACGTCAGCCGTCGGGTGGACGGTGAGACCGCCCCGCCGCTCTGCTTCTGGGTACGCGGGGGCTGGCCGCTCGGCGAGGCTCTGGATCGCTCGGTGGCCGTGGTCGGGGCGCGGGCGGCCACCGGCTATGGGCAGCACGTCGCGACCGAGCTGGGGTACGGGTTGGCGGAGCGGGACTGGACGGTCGTGTCCGGTGGTGCGTTCGGCATCGACGCCGCCGCCCACCGAGGCGCCCTCACCGCGGGCGGTCTGACCGTCGCGGTGCTCGCCTGCGGGCTGGACCGTCCGTACCCGATGGGCAACGCGGCGCTCTTCGACCGGATCGCCGAGACGGGACTGCTGGTCAGTGAGTGGCCGCCCGGTGCCGAGCCGCTACGGCCCCGATTCCTGATCCGCAACCGGGTGATCGCCGCAGGCACCCTGGGCACCGTCGTGGTGGAGGCGTCCGCGCGCAGCGGCGCGACGCAGACCGCGCGGCGAGCGATCCACTCCAATCGGGTGGCCATGGTGGTGCCGGGGCCGGTGACCTCGGCGATGTCCGTCGGCGCGCACGAGTTCCTGCGCGAGCAGCCCAAGGCCCGACTGGTCACCGGGGTGGCGCACGTACTGGAGGAGGTGGGCCGGATCGGCGCGGACCTCGCTCCGCCGGTGCGTGGACCGCAGCGGGCCACCGACACGCTGGACGACGACGCGCGGTCGCTGCTGGAGGCGCTGCCCCGCCGGGGCGCGATGGGCGTGGACCGGCTCTCCGTCCGCGCCGGTGTCGACGTACGGACCGCGTTGCGCAAGCTGTCGCTGCTGGAGGAGTTGTCCATGGTGGTCCGTCGGGATGACGGCTACGCCCTCACCCCACCCGCCAAGCCCAAGGGAGCGGCGGCAGCGGAGGGGGCCGGTCTGCCTGGTAACTGAGCGGGTGCGACACAGCCCGCCGGCCGGGGTGGTCGTCCAGATGCCCGTACCCCCTCGCGCTCGGGACCCCGGCCGACCGCTACTGCCGGTACCGTGCCCGGTCATGGGTGCAATCAAGCCGTGGCACATCAGCGTGCTCTGCTGTCTCGTCGTGACCGCCGTGCTCGTTGTCGGCTTGGTCGTGTTCCTGGTCAAGAGGAGCAACCGCCGGTAGTCGGGGTGAACATCGGCACCGTCGTGTCCGGTGACGTACGCGGACCGGCCGTAGGCTGGTGCCGTGCCAGCTGTGAGTGAGGGTGCCTGGGCCAGTGGACCGGCCAGCACGTTGGCGCGGCCACGATGAGCCGACCGGACCGGGGCACCCGGGCCATGCACCAGGCGTTGCCGCCAGCGTTGCGCGACGCGGTCGACGACTTCGCCGAGCACCTGTCCCGGGTGCGTAACCGGTCGGCGCACACCGTCCGCGCGTACGTCACTGATCTCGTCTCGCTGCTCGACCACGCCGTCCGGATGGGCTGCGTCGACCTGGCCGAGCTGGACCTGTCGGTGCTGCGCAGTTGGCTGGCGCGGCAACGCACCACGGGTGCGGCTCGCACATCGTTGGCTCGGCGGGCGGCGTCGGCGCGGGCGTTCAGCGCCTGGGCGCACCGGGCCGGGCTGCTCCCCGCCGATGTGGGCGCGGCGCTGGCCAGCCCTCGCGCGCACCGGGAACTGCCCAGCGTGCTGCGCGTCGACCAGGCCGCCGCCCTGGTCGAGGCACCGTCCCGGCAGGCACCGCCCACGAACCCGCCGTCCACGGACCAAGCGCCCGCGGACGCAACCCGCACGGACCAGGCACGCACGGATGCAGCCCGCACGGACGCAGCCCGGACGGACCAGGCGCGCGCCGATGCAGAGCGCACGGACGCAGCGGCCGGGTCGGTGCAGGGCGCAACAGAGGGGGCCGAGGCGGTGCCGTTGCGGGACCGGGTGCTGCTGGAGCTGCTCTACGCCACCGGCGTACGGGTCAGCGAGGCGTGCGGGTTGGGCGTCGGCGACGTCGACCACGGCCGGCGGGTGATCCGGGTGTTCGGCAAGGGCGGGCGGGAGCGCTCGGTGCCGTACGGGGTGCCCGCCCAGCGGGCGTTGGACGACTGGCTGCGCCGGGGCCGCCCCGCGATGGCGGGGCCCCGCTCCGGCGACGCGCTGTTGCTGGGTGCCCGGGGCGGTCGGCTCAACCCGACGACCGCGCGTCGGATCGTCGGTGCGTACGCCGAGACCGCTGGGCTGCCCCGGACCAGCCCGCACGATCTACGCCACTCCGCGGCCACCCACCTCCTGGAGGGTGGCGCGGACCTGCGCGCCGTGCAGGAGTTGCTCGGTCACTCGTCGCTGGCGAGCACTCAGATCTACACCCACGTCTCGGTCGAGCGGCTGCGTGCCGCGTACCAGCAGGCGCACCCCCGCGCCTGATCAAAGGCCGGGACGCAAAGGCCGAAGGGCACGCACGCGCCCCCGATCAAAGATCGGGACGCATTACGATCATCGCGTGAGCGTCCCGCAGCCTCCTGAGCCGATCCCGGGCGCCCGCCTGCTGTTCTCCCTGGACCCGGCGGTCAGCCACCTCAACCATGGTTCGTTCGGCGCGGTGCCGATCGGCGTGCAGCGCGCCCAGCAGCGGCTGCGCGACGAGATGGAGGCGAACCCGCTGCGCTTCTTCACGCAGGGGCTGGTCGACCGGATCGCGCACACCCGCCGGCACCTGGCCGGGTTCCTGGGCGCCGACCCGGACGGCAGTGCCCTGGTGGGCAACACCACCACCGGTGTCGCCGTGGTGCTCCAGTCGGTGGGCCTTCAGGCCGGCGACGAGGTGCTGAGCACCGACCACGGGTACGGGGCGGTGAGCCTGGCCATCCAGCGCGAGTGCCGTCGTACCGGCGCGGTCAGCCGGGTACTGCCGATTCCGCTGGCCGCCACTGACGAGCAGATCGTGCAGAACATCCGCGCCGGTCTGCGCCCCGGGCGGACCCGCCTGCTCGTCGTCGACCAGCTCACCTCGGCCACCGCCAAGCTCTTCCCTACCGCCGCCATCGTCGGGGTGGCCCGTGAACACGGCGTGCCGGTTCTGGTGGACGCCGCGCACGCGCCGGGCATGCTGCCCACCCCGGTGGCCAGCATCGGCGCGGACTTCTGGGTGGGCAACCTGCACAAGTGGGCGTACGCCCCGCGCGGGACCGCCCTGCTGGCGGTGGCGCCGCAGTGGCGGGACCGGATCGAGCCACTGGTGGTCTCCTGGGAGCAGGAGTCGGGTTTCCCGGCCCGGCTCGAGTGGCAGGCGACTCTCGACTACACGCCCTGGCTGGCCGCCCCGGCGGGCCTGTTCACGATGCGCAGTCTCGGCGTCGACCGGGTGCGGGCGCACAACGCCGCGCTCGCCGCGTACGGCCAGCGGGTGGTGGGGGACGCGCTGGGGGTGGCCCCCGCCGACCTGCCCGACCCCGGCGGACCGGGGGTGGCTCTGCGCCTCATCCCACTGCCGCCCGGCACCGGCACCACGATCGACGTGGCGCGGGCGTTGCAGGCGCGGATCGGTGAACGGCTCGCCGCGGAGGTGGCGGTGATGAGTTGGAACGGCCGGGGTTGGCTGCGGCTCACCGGCCAGGTCTACAACGTCGCGGCCGAGTACGAGCGGCTGGCCGCACGGCTGCCGGCACTGCTCGCCCAGCGCTGACCGGACGACCCGAGAGCACCGGAAGCGCCGGAAGCACCGGACGCACCGGGAGCGGGCCCGCTGACCGGACGGACCGGGAGCAGGCGCACCGGGCCGAGGCCGAGCAGGGCCAGCGGGTCGAGGTACTCCTCGCCCCGGCGCAGGCCCCAGTGCAGGCACGCCTCGGCCGGGCAACCCGGATGCCCGGGCAGCAGCTCGCCCAGCGGCGCACCGGCGGTGACCGGCTGGCCGGGGCGTACGGCGGGTTGGACCGGCTCGTGCGTGGTCCGCAGCCCGTCGGCGTGCCCCACGGTGACCACCGGTCGACCGGCCACCAGGCCGGCGAAGAGCACGGTGCCCGGCCCGGCGCTGCGCACCACCGCCCCGGCTGGGGCGGCCAGGTCGACGCCCCGGTGCCCGGGCAGCCACGGCCGGGGCGGCGGGTCGAACCGGCGCACCGGACGGGGCGGCCCGTCGACCGGCCAGCGGAACCGCCCGGTGGGCGCTGGGTCCGCGACCGGCACCGCCAGGGCCGCGACCGGCACGGTCGGTGTCGGTGGTTGACCGGGCAGCGCCGCGACCAGCAGCGCCAGCCCGCAGAGATGCACGGTCAGCGCGAGGGGAAGCGCGGCGCAGAGCAGCACGGTACGGCGGATCGAGCGGACGGATGGTGGTCGCATGACGGCAGCCTCCGGCCGAGGCGGGGTGGTCCGCCAGCCCGGCCGACGGACCTGTGGACAACCGGAGGTGCTGTGGACGACCACCCAAGCACTTCGATGATCTGTTATGAGCCGGGTGGCACCCCAGGGCCGTTTTCGGGCCGCCACCGAGGGCCTAGGCTGGGCCGCGTGCGGCGGGTGCCGCCACCTGGACCGGGGAGGCCCTGCATGACCACTGTCGACGACCGGCCGCCGTCGGTGGCCGACGCGAGCGGTCCGTCCCGGCTCGCGGAGCCGGACGAGGCGATCAGCGCCGAGGAGTTGCAGCTCGCGGCCCGCAACCACGGCATCCCGTTGGAGGCGCTGCGCTACGACGTCACCCCGGCCGGGCTGCACTACCTGCTGATCCACTACGACATCCCGGAGCTCGACCCGGCGGCACACACACTGACCATCGGCGGGGCGGTGCGGCGTCCGCTGACGGTCACCCTCGCCGACCTGCGCGAGCGACCCCGGGTCACCCAGCAGGTGACGCTGGAGTGCGCCGGCAACGGGCGTGCCGTGCTGCACCCCCGGCCGGTGAGCCAGCCGTGGCTGGTCGAGGCGGTCGGCAACGCCGAGTGGACCGGCACTCCCCTCGCTCCGCTGCTGCGCGAGGCGGGCATCGACCCGGACGCGGTGGACGTGGTCTTCACCGGCGCCGATCACGGCGTGGAGCGCGGGGTCGAGCAGGACTATCAGCGGGCGCTTCCGGTCGCCGACGCGCTACGCGAGGAGGTGCTGCTGGCGTACGAGATGAACGGCGCTCCCCTGCTGCCGCAGCACGGCGCGCCGCTGCGGCTGATCGTGCCGGGCTGGTACGGCATGGCGCACGTGAAGTGGGTCCACTCCATCGAGCTGCGGACCGAGCCGTTCGAGGGGTACCAGAACGCGGTGGCCTACCGGGTACGCCGCGACGCCGACGACCCCGGTGTACCGGTCACCCGGATCGAGCCGCGCGCGCTGGTCCGCCCGCCCGGCTTCCCCGACTTCATGTCCCGCCGTCGGGTGCTGCGACCCGGCCCGTGCACCCTGGATGGTCGGGCCTGGTCGGGGCACGCACCGGTGGTCGCCGTGGAGGTGACCACCGACGGCGGGGAGAGTTGGGCGCCGGCCGAGCTGGACCCGGCGGACGCCGGAGATTTCGCCTGGCGGCGCTGGCGGCACGAGTGGGTCGCCACCCCCGGCCGGTACGTGCTTGGCGCGCGGGCGACCGACGCGTCCGGGCGGACCCAGCCGGTCGAGCAACAGTGGAACCGTGGCGGCTTCGCCAACAACATGGTGCAGCGGGTCGAGGTCGTGGTGCCGGCCGAGTGATCGGCGGCGGGTGTCAGGCCACGGGTGGGGGACCCGTGGCCTGGCACGGTGGCTCGGGTGCGCTCAGCCGTTGAGGCCGGGAACGTTCAGCCTTCGAGGCCGGGTGCGCTCAGCCGCCGAAGCCGGAGTCGGCGGGCAGCGAGATGTCGGGCTTCTCCAGCTCCTCGACGTTGACGTCCTTGAAGGTCATCACCCGGACGTTCTTCACGAAGCGGGCAGGACGGTACATGTCCCACACCCAGGCGTCGTGCATCTCCACCTCGAAGTAGACCTCGCCGTCGGAGTTGCGCACGTGCAGGTCGACCTGGTTGGCCAGGTAGAACCGGCGCTCCGTCTCCACCACGTAGGAGAATTGGCGGACAATGTCGCGGTACTCCCGGTAGAGCTGCAGCTCCATCTCGGTCTCGTACTTCTCGAGATCTTCCGCGCTCATCGCACTCCGCCTTCCATGGCCACATCTTCCCCCACCGGCGTCGGAGGCCGAGGCTGCTCGCCCAACGCCACGCCGACGGTACCCCCTGACGCCCACGAGCGCTCCATCGGCTCATCGGGGCGGTGGCCGCCGGGCCGTCGGGCGCGCGGCGGCCGGCCGTCGCGGCCGGAGACCGCGGCGACATTGACGTACGAGAACCGGTGTTCCCGGCACGGCCCGTGCTCCCGCAGCGCCGCCGAGTGCTCCGGGGTGATGTAGCCCTTGTGCTCGGCGAAGCCGTATGCCGGGTACACCGCGTCCAACTCCACCATGAGCCGGTCCCGAGTGACCTTGGCGAGCACGCTGGCCGCCGCCACGCACGCGGCCACCCGGTCGCCCTTCCACACCGCCAGCCCAGGCACACCCAGACCGTCCACGCCGAAGCCGTCGGTCAGCACGTACTCCGGGTGGGTGGTGAGCGAGGCGAGCGCCCGGCGCATCGCGGCCAGGTTGCACACGTGCAGCCCCCGGGCGTCGACCTCCTCGGCCGGGATGACCACCACGGCGTACGCGAGCGCGCGGTCCACGACCTCCGCGTACACCCGCTCCCGACTGGCCGGGGTGAGCAGCTTCGAGTCGGCCAGCCCCTCGATCTCGCCGCGCCGCCCCTCGGGCAGCACCGCCGCGGCGGCGACCAGCGGACCGGCGCACGCCCCCCGGCCCGCCTCGTCGGCGCCGGCGACGTGCCGGAAGCCACGTCGCTGCAACGCCCGCTCCAGGGCGTACAGGCCGGCCTCGCGGCGCACCACGGTACGCGGCGGGGTCAGCACGACGCCTCGTCCTGGTCGGCGGTGGTCGACTGCCCCAGCCGGGTCAGCAGGGCGGGCAGTTCGGGTGGGTAGAACCGGTCGCCGCTGGCCGCCAACTCGTCCGGAACCCACCAGCGGTGGTCGGCGATGCTGCGTCGCTCGATGTCGTTGAAGCCCGTGGTGTCCACCCGCCAGGAATCCACCCGGAAGAGGAAGAAATCCTGCTCCTGGCGGTACCAGATGCCGTCGAAGGAGAACTCTGTCGCGTCCGACCAGACCGGCTCACCCAACTCGGTCGGGTCGACCCGCAGGCCGGTCTCCTCGGCCAACTCACGGGCCGCGCCCGCCGCCGGGGACTCCAGCGGATCGAGCCCGCCGCCGGGAGTGAACCAGTACCGGTGCCCGGGTCGGGCCGGGTCGAAGCCCTCGAACAGCAGGACCCGGCCGGCCGCGTCGACGAGCAGCACGCGGGCCGCACGTCGAGGGGTGTACGCGCGGTCGTCGCTGTTCGCGACTGCGGGGCTCGGACGTTCACTCCTCGCGCTCACGGTCACCGCACCAGCCTGCCAGACCGCGGACGGATCGCCCACGCCCCGTCGGCCTACGGCTTGGGAATGCCGTCGAACCCGTCCGGCACGGTCAGCCAGGTGGCCCGGTTGACCGGCCAGAAGACGGTGAACGCCCGGCCGACCACGTCCTTCTCGGGGATGGTGGCCTCGGTGATGTTCTGCTGGGACTGCTGCCAGTGCTCCAGTGAGTCGCCGGAGGCCGAGCGGTGGTCGCCCATCACCCACAGCCGTCCCTCCGGCACGGTGATGTCGAACTCCTGGTCGGCGGGCTTGTCGCGAACCCCGTCCATGGAGAAGATGTACGGCTCGTCCAGCGACTTGCCGTTGATCATCAATCGTTCCTGCGGGTCGCAGCAGACCACGTGGTCGCCGGGGATGCCGATCACCCGCTTGATGAAGTCCTCACCGTCGGGGTTGCCGCTCCACTCGGTCGGAGCCTTGAACACGATCACCTCGCCGCGGTGCGGTGATCGGAAGTCGTAGACCAGCTTGTTGACCAGCACCCGGTCATCGATCTTGAGAGTGTTTTCCATGGACGGGGAGGGGATGAAGAAGGTCTGCAGCACAAAGGCGCGGACCAGCACCGCGACCAGGATCGCCACACCCAGCAGGATCGGCAGCTCCTTCCAGAAGGAGCTACGCGGCTTGTCGGTCTGCTCGTCAATCACGCCAAGGAGCCTACGTTGCTCGGCTGGACGGCACCGTCCGGAACGCGCGGGAACCACGTAGTGCGGCTGCCAACGGAAGGATCAGCAGCACACCGCCCTGCGGAGCCGGTGGCACGGGAGGTCCGACGGGGGAAGCGGTGGCCGGCCCGGAGACGTCCTCGAACGTCGACGGCACCGACAGCGCGCTCCACCGCGACGACGGCCAGACCACAGTGAAGGCCCGGCCGACCACGTTGTCGATCGGCACCGGCCCCTGGCAGCGCGCGTCCTGGGAGACCTCACGGTGGTCGCCCATCACGAAGATCTGACCGGGCGGCACGACGATCTCGTCGAAGCGCCGGGAGCGGCACTCCGCCGGGTTGGGCGGCAGGTCCAGTGGTGAGTCCCGCAGGACGTACGGTTCGTTGAGCGGCGTGCCGTTGACTGTCACCCGCCCCTGGCTGTCGCAGCACTTGACCCGGTCACCGGGAAGACCGATCACCCGCTTGATGAAGTCCTTCTCACCGGGGCGGCTCACCCCGACCAGGTCGCCGACGGTGCGGGCCAGCCGGCCGGCGACACCGGGCTTCGGCTGATCGTCGACCTGCGGCGCCCAGCGGTCGGTGCCCCGGAAGACCACCACCTCGCCGCGCAGCGGGTCACGAACGTCGTAGACGACCTTGTTGACCAGCACCCGGTCACCGACGAGGAGGGTGTCCTCCATCGAGCCGGACGGAATGAAGAACGCCTGGAGCAGGAAGGTGCGGATCAGCACCGCGAGGCAGAACGCGACCACCAGCAGCAGCGGCAACTCCTGCCAGAGCGGCATCTGCCGGCGGGTGCGGCGAGCCCGTCGGCGCCACGGATCGACGGTGCCGTCCTCGTCAAGCGTCTGCACCACGCCACTCCCCGGTCCGCAGAAACACCACCGCCCGGGAGCCTCGTCGAGGCTCCACGGGCGGTAGTGGACAACTGCCCGCCACGTGGGCGGGACCGCCGCCTCGCTGCGCCCGTACGACCAGGGTAGTGCGCTCTGGTCGGTACGGCATACGCGCAGCTCGGGCGGCGTGGCGAACGGGAAGTCAGCTGGGCTGCTTCTCCCGCTTCTCCTTGATCTTGGCCTTCTTGCCGCGCAGCTCGCGCAGGTAGTAGAGCTTGGCGCGACGCACGTCACCGCGGGTCACGACCTCGATCCGGTCGATGCCGGGGCCGTTGAGCGGGTAGGTCCGCTCGACGCCGACACCGAAGCTGACCTTGCGGACCGAGAAGGTCTCGCGCAGACCGTCACCCTGGCGGCGGATCACGACGCCCTGGAAGATCTGGACACGGGACCGGTTGCCCTCGACGACGCGGGCGTGCACCTTGACGGTGTCACCGGCCCGGAAGTCGGGAAGGTCGGTCCGCTTCGACTGGGCGTCAAGGGCGTCCAGGATGTTCATCGCTGCGTCCTCGTAAGGCTCACGGCGCACCGTCACTCGGTGCGCGGGTGGGTGATTCTGATTCCCGGGTGGTGATCGGCGGACCGACCCCGGTCGGGGATCCTCGCAGCCGACCGCGGGCGCGGACGGATGCGGCAACCCCTCTACTTTGCCACATCTCCCGGTGGAGGTTGAAATCCGGCCTGGTCCAGGGCCGCGATGTCCCGTTTGTCGAGCCGATCGGGGGGCAGCGCGGCCAGCAGGTCCGGCCGGCGGGCCGCGGTCCGCAGCAGACCCTCCTCGCGCCGCCAACGGGCGATCTTGCCGTGGTCACCGGAGCGGAGCACCTCCGGCACGTCGTGCCCACGCCAGCTCGGCGGCTTGGTGTAGATCGGCGCTTCCAGCAGCCCGTGCGCGTGCGACTCCTCGTCCAGCGAGCCCGCGTTGCCCAGCACCCCCGGCAGCAGTCGGGTGACCGCCTCCAGGATCACCAGGACCGCGACCTCGCCGCCGAAGAGCACGTAGTCGCCGAGCGACACCTCGGTGACCGGCATCCGGGTGGCGGCGTGCGCCAGGACCCGCTGGTCGATCCCCTCGTAACGGCCGCAGGCGAAGAGCAGATGCGGCTCGGCCGCCAACTCGTACGCCATCGCCTGGGTGAACGGGGCACCGGCCGGCGACGGCACCAGCAGCCGGGGCGGCGGAGCGTCGGCCGGCGCGAGCGCGTCCAACGCCTCACCCCACGGCTCCGGGCGCATCACCATTCCCGGCCCGCCACCGTAGGGGGTGTCGTCGACCGTGCGGTGCACGTCGTGGGTCCAGGTCCGCAGATCGTGCACGGCGAGCTGGAGTACGCCGTTGGCCCGCGCCCGTCCGATCAGCGACAGGTCCAGCGGGGCGAAGTACTCCGGAAAGATCGACACGACGTCGACGCGCATGCGGGCTGGTCCTAAAGGTCGAGCAGTCCGGCTGGCGGGTCGACGATCACACGTCCGCCGGCCAGGTCGACCTCCGGAACGATCGCCCGGACGAACGGGATCAACGCGGTACGCCCCTCGGGCCGCCGCAGCACCAGCAGGTCGGACGAGGGCGCGTGGTCGATGCGGGCGACCTCGCCCAGGCGCTCGCCGGCCGGGGTCACCACGGCCAACCCGACCAACTGGTGGTCGTGGAACTCCTCCGGGTCGTCCGGTGGGGCCACCTCGGCGCTGTCCACCAGGAGCAGCGTCCCGCGCAACGCCTCGGCGGTGTTGCGGTCCAGGATGCCGTCGAACGCGATCAGCACCCGACCCTGGTGGAAGCGGGCTTCCTCGATGGTCAGCTCCGCCGGAACCCGGAACGGCACGCCAGGCTCATCGGTGGGTGGAGGGGGTGTCGCCCCCGGTGCGGTGCGCAGCACCGTCCCGGGGGCGAACCGTGCCTCGGGCTCGTCGGTCCGCACTTCCACGGTGACCTCACCGCGGACACCGTGCGGCTTGCCGATCCTGCCGACGACGAGCTGCATCAGTACGAGTCGACGATGTCGACGCGAACCCCGCGCCCGCCGATGGAGCCGATCACCTGGCGCAGCGCCTTGGCGGTCCGGCCGGACCGCCCGATCACAGTGCCGAGGTCCTCGGGGTGCACGCGGACTTCGAGCCGCTTGCCCCGACGGGAATCGACCATCCGCACCCGGACGTCATCCGGGTGGTCGACGATGCCCTTGACCAGGTGCTCCAACGCCGGACGCAGTGGCATGTCAGGCCTGCTCACCGGCGTCGGCAGCGGCCGGGGCCTCGGCCGGAGCGTCGGCAGCGGCCGGGGCCTCGGCCGGAGCCTCGGTCTTCGGCGCCTCGGCCGGAGCCTCAGCCTTCGGAGCCTCGGCAGCCTTGGCGGCCTTCTTGGCCGGCTTGGCCGGGGTCTCCGGGGCGAGCCCGGCGGCGGCCTTGGCCTCAGCCTCGTACGCCGCCTTGCGGTCGGCCCGCTCGGGGGCGACCAGGAGCGGCGGCGGGGCCGGCAGGCCCTTGTACTTCTGCCAGTCACCGGTCAGCTCCAGCAGCCGCTGCACCGCCTCGCTCGGCTGGGCGCCGACGGACAGCCAGTACTGGACCCGCTCCGACTTGACCTCGATGATCGAGGGGTCTTCCTTGGGCTGGTAAATCCCGACGAACTCGATCGCCCGGCCGTCACGCTTGGTGCGCGAGTCGGCGATGACGATGCGGTACTGCGGGTTGCGGATCTTGCCCATCCGCAGGAGCCGGATCTTTACGGCCACAGTTGTTTCGCTCCTGTTGCGATCTCACCGGCCCGGTACGGGCGGTGTGCATGGGTGAGCGCCGACCGGCACAGTGGGGTTGGGCCGGAGACTACTCGGTGGACTGGCAACGCGCCCGGGTTAGAGGGCGCCGAACGCGCGCCGGATACCAGCGACCCATTCTGCCAGACGGAACCCCGATCGCTCACACCGGAGGCCCAGCACGTCCCGTCCGAGGCCACTACGTGACGGACATCACTCGCCGATGGCACCCGGTGCCCCGGGCGCGGCCAGCCTGGCCAACAGCTCGCGCGCCGGCCCGGCGGGTACCACCCGCAACGCCTCCCGTGCCCGGTGTGCGTGCTCGGCGATCAGGGTCAGCAGGGCCGTCACCCGGGGATCGTCGTCCCGCGTGTCCGTCCCGGAACCGGCCGACGAACCCCACCGGGAGACGCCAGCCAGGTCGCGCACCCGCTCGCCGAGGGCGTAGGCGGCACCGACCTCCCGACCGTACGCGGCCAGCGCGTTCACCACCCGCGGCGGAGCGCCACCGAGCCGACCGCCCAGCCGACACGGCAACTCGAACGCGGTGGCGGTACGCCCGACCAGGGCAGCGCCACCGGCGGCCACCTCCGCCGACGGGTCGGCGCGCAGTTCCCGGGCCCGTCCCTCGCAGGCCACTGTCAACGCCTCGGCGAACTCGGCGACCACCGGACCGCCGCCCTGCGCGGCGAACTCGTACGCCCTGGCCAGCAGGAAGTCCGCGACCAGCACCGCGAACCGGTTGCCCCAGGGCGTCGGCGCGGGACCGGCGGCGCGGGTCTCCTCCCGGGCGCTGTCCACCGCCAGGCCGGCGAGCAGACCCAGGTCGACTGCCGCGCCGAGAGCGTGCCGCAGCGGATGCGCGCGACCGCCGACCGCCGCGGCGACCAGCAACAGCACCGCCGGACGCAGCGACAGCGTGGACAGGTCCTCGTCCACGCCGGCGAGCCGGACGAACATCGGCCAGTCGTCCCGGACGCAGCCGGCCAGCAGCTCACCCACTGCCATGAGGTCCCGTCGCAGGTCGCGGGCGAGTTCCGGGGCGGGCTGCGGCAGCGGGTCCAGCAGGACCGCCGCCCGCGCACCGTCCGGAAAGAGCGCCAACCGGCGACAGAGGGCGAACAGGGGACGATCGTCGTCGAACGTGGCGTCGAGCACCCGCCAGGCGAGCAGGTACCGGCGGACCGAGTACCGGCCGGTCTCGAAGTAGCCGGACTGTCGGGCGGCCAACTGCCCGGCGTACGGGGCCGGGTCCACCGGTCCGGCGTCGGACGACCGCACCGCGCTGTCGATCCGGTCGGCGGCGAGCAGACCCGATTCCAGGGCGAAGCTGATGCCCTCACCGGTGAACGGGCTCACCAGCCCCGCCGCGTCGCCGACCAGCAGCAGCCCCGGCACGCCGCAGCGGGACGGGTCGAAGTCCAGCCGCAACGGCGCCCCGGTCATCGGCCCGGCCGGACGCGCCGCCCGGAACCGGTGGTCGGACGCCGCCAGTTCGGCGACGAAACGGTCGTACAACAGGCGGACGTTCTGCTGGTGGGCCGGGTCGAAAAGGCCCACCCCGACGTTCGCCGTCCCGTCGCCGACCGGGAACACCCAGCCGTACGAGGGCAGCACCCGCCGGTCCGTGACGTCCGCGAGCGGAAGGTGGATCTCCAGCAACTCGTCGAGGTCCGTGACCCCGGAGAAGTAGCCCCGGGCGGCGAACCCCGTCCACTCCCGGTCCGGGGTCCGCAGCCCGGCCTGGTGGGCCAGCCGGGAGGACGCTCCGTCCGCGGCGACCACGGCCGGCGCGCGCAGCGCGAACCGGCGGCCCGCGTACTCGACCTGCACGCCGTGGACGCCGTCGGCGTCGCCGAGCAGCCGGGTGGCGCGTGCCCCGGTCCAGAGCACGGCACCGGCGCGTACCGCCCGCCGGCAGAGCACCGCGTCCAGCTCCATCCGGGGCACCACCAGGCCGTACCCGGTGCCGTCGGGGTCCTCGTAGCGGAAGTCGCGAGCGCCACGACCGCGCATGCGGATGCGCACCCCGCCGACCCGCTGGGCTCCCGCCAACTCGTCGAGCGCCCCCATCTCGTCGAGCAGACGCACGGCGCTGCGGGTCAGGCCGTCGCCGCAGCACTTGTCACGGGGGAAGTCCCGCCGGTCCAGCAGCAGCACCCGCCGCCCCCGCGCCGCCAGCCGGTACGCGGCGGCCGATCCACCCGGCCCGGCGCCCACCACGATCGCGTCGAAGCCGTCCAGCCGCTGCGGCACCATCGGCGAGTCCATGTCAACCCGCCCGGGTGACGGCGTAGTCGGCGAGCCGGACCAGCGAGTCGCGAGCCGGACCGGGCGGCAGCGGTTCGAGCCGCCGGGCCGCCCGGCCGGCCCGCTCCCGGGCCTCGGCGAGCACGTCGTCCACGGTGCCCGAGGCGACGACCACCTCGGCGACCTCGGCCAGCTCCGCCGGGGTCGGGTCGCGTACCTCCAGAAGTTCGCGCACCCGGGCGGACCCCGGGGTGTCGCGGGCCAGCAGCCGCAGCACGGACATGGTGTAGATCCCTTCCCGTACGTCCGTCAGCGGCCGTTTGCCGAGGGCCGCGTAGCTGCCTTGCACGTCGAGCGCGTCGTCGGTGAGTTGGAAGGCGACCCCGAGGTCGTGGCCGTACCCGGCCAGCGCCGCGACCGTGCCGGCCGGCGCTCCGGCCAGCAACGCGCCCAACCGGCAGGGCAGCTCGAACAGCGTCGCCGTCTTGCCGGCGACGATGTCCAGGTGCTCGGTCTCGGTCAGCCCGGTGTGGAAGGCGTTCTCCGTCTCCCGGAGCTGCCCGGTGCAGAGCGCGACCATCGCGGCCGCCGCCTCCCGGCCGTACCGGTCGTCGAGCGCGGCGAGCAGGGCGATCGCCCGGGCCAGCAGGAAGGTCCCGGCGACCACCGCCGCCGGTTCACCCCATTCGGCGTTCACGCTCGGCCCGTGCCGACGGGTGACAGCGCGGTCCATCACGTCGTCGTGGTAGAGCGAGGCGAGGTGCAGCAGCTCCAGCGCGGCGGCGGCGTCGAGCAGGTGCGCCGGCCGGTCGGCGCCGAACTCCGCCGCTACCAGCAGCAACGCGGGACGGATCCGCTTGCCGCCACGGCGCTGCAAGGCCGTCGCCATGGCCCACAGCGCCGGGTCCGACGCGGCGACGGCCTCCCGCATCCGCCGGTCCAGGCCGGCCAGCGCCTCCCGGGCACTGTCGCTGGCCAGCCAGTCCGGAGCGGGTACGCCGCCCACCGTCACCGCTTCGGCTTGGGCTCGGGCTCGGGCGTGGTCGGCTCCGCGGGCGGCGGCTGGCCGCCACCGCAGCCGCATCCGCCGTCGCCGCGCCGTCCACCGCCCGGCTCGGACAGGAAGGGCACCCGCGCGACCAGCTCCCGCGCCTTGGCCAGCAGGTTCTCGTCATCGAGCATCCGCAGGATCTCCACCGGGGTACGACCGACGGCGTCGTTCGCCAACGCGAGCACCTCCTCGGCGGCGGACACCTCCTCGGCGGTCAACCGGTCCGCGAACCGCCGTAGCGTCTTGCGGGCCTCGTCGAGGTGCTCGGAGGTGAGGGTCGCCTCCGAGCGCTGCGGCTGGAGCAGGACGGCGCGGGCCGTCTCGGCGTAGGTGTCGTAGAGCTTCTGGAGGTGCCGACGGTCGGCGTCGGAGAGCTTCGTGGTCCGCGCCCGGGCGACCAGCCGGTCCTCGTTGGCGAAGTAGGTGTCGACGGCGAACCGGCCGACCCGGGTCTGCTGGAGGTAGCGCTGCCGGAACTCCTTCTCGACCGCCACGTCCAGGTCGACGTCGCGGTCCAGGACCCGGCGGGCCGTGCTGCTGGAGGCGCAGCCGCAGGCGCTCTCGTTGCCGCCCGCGCCGCCGAGGTACACCAGCGACCCGGAGTCGCCGCCCTCGGAGAGGTGGGCGGTGGCGATCTGCCCCTCGAAGGTCGCCACGCCGACGCCGGGGCCGTAGTCGATGCTCGCGGTGACGTCCAGCTCGGTGACCGTGGAGGTGGTGTACTCAGTGGTCCGGCCGACCTTCTCCACGTTGCTGCCGACGTCGACGCCGGTGATGGCGGCCTCGCCCGCAGCGAAGCGTACGTCGAGCTGGCGCAGCACCTCGTCGATGGGGTTGATCAACGTGCGGTTGCACGAGCCGGCGAAGAGCAGGCCGATGGCCCGGTGGTCGTCGTTGGGGACCTCGAAGATGTTGTTCTTGACCTGGTCGATCACGTCGTTGGGCTGGGTGACCTGGGCGATGGCGCAGTCCACCCGGTTGCCGGCCGGATTGATCATCACGAACCGCTTGAGGGTGCCGATGGTGTCGGCCGGCGCGGTGCCGCCGTCGTACGGGCCGGGCTGGACGATCGCATCCCCGATCGCACCGGCGTTGGCGTTGGCCAGCACGTGGTTGTTGCTGAGGATGCAGAGCGAGCCGTCGGTGTTGTCGGTGACCAGAGCGCCGAGCGTGCCGGCCGTGACGTCGATGTGCGCGATGCTCACCCCGTTGGGTGCCGGACGTTCCCGGGCCGTGAACTCCTGGGCGAAGAACGGGCCGGTCTCCACCACGTCGACCTCGACGAAGTCGGGTCCGAAGTAGACGCGTCGCGGCAGCAGCCGGGTGGTGGGGAGGAACTGCCGGGGCACCTTGCGGACCACGTACACCACCAGGGCGGGCTCGTCGGTGCGACGACCGCTGACCTCCCGCCGGCCGTAGGCGAGCCCGCTGACGTTGGGATCGTTGAGCAGCCCGGCCAGTGGTCCGCCACGGGCCGCCCGGGCCAACGCCCGGGCCTTGACGTAGGTGTCGTCGTTGGGATTGGACATGACCGCCTCCTGCCGATGGAACGGGGTGATGCATCAGGTTCGGCGGGCCTCGAACGGCCCGGTGAGCACGAAGCGCAGCGGGACACCGTCGACGCTCTCGCTGGTGACGGGAACCGACGCGGGGTCGGTGACGTAGATGGTGATGACGTACGGGCCGGACGGGTCCGGCCGTCCGATGCCGGTGCCGACTGCGGCGTACCGGCGGGTGAGGTCGGCGCGGTGTGCGGCCAGCACGGCGCGTACGGCCTCCAGCGAGCCCGGTTCAGCCACAGCAGCCACCCCGGGTCGGCGGGCGCGTCGGACCGGTGCCGGCGGGGTCGATCGGAGCGGGGTGCGACGACGGGCCGTCGGAGGAGTCGTCGTCCGACCCGTCGTCGTCGGCGTACTCGGCGCAGAGCCGCACGAGCAGTCCCTCCGCCGCCCGTCCGACGATCCGGACGGCGACGATCCCGGGACCGGTGAGGGTCACCGTCGTCGGGACCGGCGCCGCGGTGGCCGGCACCTCGGCCCGGTCGAGTTCCGCGCCGTCGTCGTCGTACGCGGTCACCTCGACCGGACGGCCGCCCTGGTTGACGAGCGTGACGACGACCCGTTGCGCCGGTCGGGGCAGGTCGATCCGTACGCCGATGCCGAGTTGCAGCGCGGCGCCTCCGGTGGGTGGCCCGAGCGCGACGACCACGCGGCCCGAGTCGTCCAGCGAACGGATGCCGAATCCCTGGTCCGTCCACTGGATCGGGTACTGGGTGCCAGGTTCGCGGTCGGCGAAGTCGAGACAGTCGCGGGGACTCGGCGGCGGCGACTCGGGCGGGCAGTACGGCTGCACGGCCAGCAGGTCCACGTCGTCGAACCACACCCGACCGCCGCCCTGACGGGAGTCCCGCCGGTCGGCCGTCGCCTCCAGGAAGACGGTCACCGCGGCGGCCCGGGCGGCGACGCGTACCGTCAGCGGGCTCCACCGCTGCGCGGTCGTACCGTCGCTCCACACGACGGCGGTCGAGGTCGGATCGGTGCCGCCGGTGGGGTCGACGCCGAGCCGGGCCGTCGCGGGGTCGGCCTCGTCGAGGTCGTACCAGGCGGTGAGCTGGTACTCCCAGCCCGGGTTCGCCCCGATCCGCTGGCGGACGCCGACCCGCTGCTGCGGACCCGGCACCAGGCCCTGGGACCTGCGGCCGCCGTGCACCACGAAGTTGCTAGCGGCGTGTTGACCGGTGCCGGTCGGCGCCGATCCGGCCAGCACGTACGGCTCCCAGCCGTTGGCGACCTGCCCGGTGGCGCGTTGGGCGAAGCCGTCCTCGAAGTGCCGGTTGACCACGTCGACGGCCCGCACGACCAGCTCGTCGACGCCGACCCCTCCGTCGTCGTCGGTCACCGTGCACCGGGCCACGAACGTGCCGCAGTCCGGGTAGCGGTGCGAGAGCACGGCGACGCCCCGGCCGGCCGGCGGCTCGTGTGTCTCGTCGACCACGGCCGGCAGCGGCGGGGTGCAGTCGCCGAACTCCCAGACCGCCGTGTGGGTGTCGCACCAGCCGGGGTCGGTGAACCGGGCGGTCAGCGTGAGCACCGTGCAGGGGTAGGTGAACAGGTCGGGGCCGGCGTCGACCACCGGCGGGACGTTGCGCACCGTCACGGTCCGGGTGTCGGTGGCCATGCCGCCGTTCTGGTCCCGTACGCGAAGGGTCACCTGGTACACGCCGTTGTCACACCAGGCGTGCTGGACGGTGCTGGTGCCCTCGGCGCGCGGTGGGGTGTTGGTCTCGACCACAGTGCCGGGCTCGGTGGGCTGGGCGTCCCCGAAGTTCCAGGTGGTCTCGTGGGTGTCGGCGTACTCGACGTCGGTGAACCGGCCGACAAGGGTGACCACCTCACCCTCGTCGACGGTGAGGTCCGGGCCGGCGTCGACGGTGGGCGGCACGTTGGCGACGTACACCAGGGCGAAGTGGTTGCTGGTGGCGCCGCCGGGCTCGTTGATCGTCAGCGAGTGCGCCGCCAGGTAGACGCCGCTGGCGGCGTAGACGTGGTTGACGTTCACGGTGGTGACCGACGGCGCGCCGTCGCCGGTCAGCCAGGTGTAGCCGGCCGCGGCGCTGGTGTGGCCGGCGGCCAGCAGCAGCGCCGACTGGGCGGTCCCGGTGTACGGGCCGCCGCTGCGGGCGGCCAGCACCTCGGTGCTCTCGCAGGAGCTGAGCACCTCCAGGTCGCCGGCGAGGACGAGCCCGTCGGCGTTGATCACGATCGGGTCGAAGAACACGGCCCGGACCCGGCCGATCCGGGCCAGCTCGGGTGGCCAGCCGGTGATGCCGCTGACCGCCCCGGTGACCGGGTCCACGAGGCGCGACCCACCGATGTTGTTCACCACGGCGGTGATGACCGCCGCGACCACGATGATGATGATCCCGATCAGGATGCTGCCGGCGCCGAAGCTGATGATCGCCAGGATGACGGCGATGACCCAGAACAGGACCGACTCCTCGGGGTCGACGTCCGGCTCGCCGATCAGGTGGTTGTCCATCCGCTGCACGCCGTCTGGGTTGAGGCTGCCGCTCGGGGTCCAGTGCAGACCCACGTCGGCCCGGAAGCTGGCGTCGACGTCGATGCTGCCGAGGATGGCGTCGATGACGGTGATCTCGCCGGTCATCCGGATCGACCCGTCGCGCAGGACGACGTCCAGCTCGCGTACGTCCGCCTTGTCGCCGTCCTGGTCGACGCGGCGCGGCAGGTCGTTGTCCGCCCAGCCGTTGGCGACCCGGGCGGCGTCGATGTTCTGCTGCACGATCGCGCCGTTGAGCAGGATGGCGAAGTCCCGACCGGCCGGTACGACGTTCGTCATCGCCCCGATGTCGGCGCCCTCACCGGCGTTGATCGCGATCACCAGCAGGTCGGCGAAGACCCGGGTGGCCACGTTGTCGGCCTCGAACACCTCGCCCCCGGCCTCGGGCGTCCACAGAGCCAGGAAGCCGCGGCCGGCCAGGTCGTCGAAGAGCAGATCGCCGATGGCCGTCTCGATCTGCGCCACGGTCGGCACCGTCACGGTCTGCGCGCCGAAGCCGTGCACCAGCTCGGCGCCCTGCTGGTTCAGCTGGACCTGCAACGCGTTGTCGAGGAACCCGAAGAGGGTGGCGTTGTTGGTGGTGAAATGCGTGCCCTCGACGCCGGGTGCCGGGTTGATCGGCCCCGCGGCCACCGTCGCCGTGTCGAACCGCAGCGTGTACGCCCCGGGCGGGGTCTCCAGCGGCACCGTGATGGCCAGCCGGGTCTCCACCCCCATCGGATCGGCCAACGCGGGCGCCGCCCCGGCGCCCACGATGTGGAACATCCGCAGGTAGATCGGCATGCTGATGAGGATGTGCCCCGGATCGGGTCGACTGACGTCGATCCGGTGCGCGGGTTCTGCCTGGTCGTCGTAGATCTCCAGGTGCGTGTCGAGGGTGTAACTGCCCACGCCGAGGCCCAGGACCAGACCGGTGTCGTCCTGCTCGTGCGGGATCGCCGGTATCCCGGGATGCAGCACCCCACCCGGGCCGCCGTTCTCGTACGCGAAGTGGATGTACTCGCCGAGGATCTGCACGAGTTTCGGGGCGAGCGGGTCGCCGCTGGTGAGGGTCGCGGTGACCGCGCTGCGGGGCAGCCCGTCGAAGCGCAGCCCCACGTTCTTCGAGTCGGGCAGCACCCCGATCGGCACGGCGGCACGGGCGGTGGCGGTGAGATCCAGCAGCTGCGCGGACGGGACGGGCGGGTCGGCCACCACCAGCTGGATGATCAGGCCCAAGGTGAGTTCGCAGCCGTCGATGTCCGGTCGCGGCGCGGCGTCCAGTTGGTCCCGAGGGATCTCCACCTGGCCGCCGGCCGTGGTGAACCCCCCGAAGCCGAGGCCGGCCGGGACCGGCAGGTACTGCGGGATACGTCCCTCGTCGGTGCTGGTGTCGCCGCACTCGGCCGACTTCCACGCACCCTGGAGGGCCTTGCGGAGAACGGGCGGGGTCGCCTCGATGACGACCTCGAAGCCGTGCGTGTTGGCCATTTGGTCCCCCTTCGGGGCCGCTGTGGTGGAGGCCAGAGGGTGAGCAGGCCGGATCAGCCCACGGTGAACGCGCCGTACGTGGACGGCACAGGAAGGTGTTACGGGGTCGCCCCGGTTCAGCGGGGGTCGGCGGGTTCCGGCTCCGGCGGTGGCGCCTGGAGACGACCGCGTACGGCCGTGAGCGGTGTGGCCACCACACCGTCGAGGATCGCGGCGAATGCCTGCGGTGGCGCGAAGCGAGGACGGCGGGCGGAGATCTGCCGGTACTCCAGCAGGGGCGGCATCACCGGGTGTCGGTCCCGGAAGGGCTCCAGCGGGTCGGGGCCGGCGCCGCCGGGACGCCAGCGCGGCGGGTCGGTGTCCGGATCGTCCCCGTCGGGGCACTGCGGAAGCACGCCCAGGTCGGTCAGGAGCCGACGGACCTGCAGGCCGTCGTCCGGATCGACGCTGCGGTCGACCAGTCGGGCGATCGTGGCGCGCAGACCGGCGAGCTTCTTGGCGGCGGTCGGGCCGAGCCGGATGCGGTCACCGATGCCGGTACGAGCCTGGGGGTCGAACTCGTAGCCGAGGTGCTCGACCGCCAGCAGCGGATTCGACGCCGCCGCGAGTGCGACGGCGGGTGCGGCGTCCAGCCGGGCGAGGATCACGCCGGCACGAGCCTGTAGGTCAGCGAAGGTGTTGATTCGGTCGGCCATGACGGGCCTCCCACAACTGGTGGTGTCGTTGCGTGTACCTTAGGCCGCCGCACCATCGACGCAAACCCTATGTCTCCTTGATGACAAGGAGTGATAAGTCCAGGTCAGCGAGCCGGTGATCGATCCCAGCCGTCGGGCAACCCGTCCGGCACGATCCAGTCGGCAGGCGGCGTGAAGTCACACCAGGTGCCGTCGAACGGGAACGCGCCGGCCTCCGCGAGAGCGATCACCCGTTCCCCCTCGGCGCGAACCGCCTTCTCGTCGGTCACCCAGTAGTCGTCGCCGAACGCGAGACGCTCGACGAACTCGTCCTCGTCCTTCCACTCCCAGCTCAGGTCCGGACGCACCACCACGTCGAGGTCCTGGTCCACCACGTCGACGCCGGCCACCGGACCGTCGTCCCAGCGGACCCCGGGCTCCTCCAGGTTGACGTACCAGTGGGAGAACCGGCCGTGCTCGTCGGAGAACCACCACACCGAATGCGCCGCACCGGTGGGCAGGAACTTCAACAGCGGCGGCCCGTTCCAGCGCCCGTGCGCCAACCGGTACGACGACGAGACCCACTGGGCGAACGGCATCGCCCGCATGGTCAGCCCAGCCTCGGTCACCTCGTGGGCCACCGGCGAGTCCCGGGCGATCCAGACCAGCAGACCCCGCTCGTCGTCGCTGACCACCCGGGCCGGCCGGACCCAACCGATCCGGCCGTGCCGCACGTTCCGGTGCATGATCAACCGACCCGGCTGGAACCGGTCGACGAGCACCTCAGTAGGCGCGGGCGAGGATGGCGATCAGGTCGGGCTCGTCCTCCGAGTCCGGTACCGAACCGTCGGCCCGCAGCAGGCAGCGCACCGTGACGCCCTGACCGTTCGCCTCGGCCTCGCCGGCCACGCCGACCGCCGACCACGGCACCCGGGCCCAGCCGGTCGCGGCCGCCTCGATCGCCTCGGCGAGGGTGGCCACCTCCACCGTGCGGGACAACCGGTGGGCGAGCGCCTGGTCGTGCAGCGCCTGCTGGTCGGCCTCCAACGCCGCGAGGACCGCGCCGACCACGTCGGCCACCGGCGTCGGGGACTTCGACCCGTCGGTACGACGCACCACCGTCGCGTTACCGACGGCCAGGTCACGGGGGCCGACCTCGACGCGTACCGGATAGCCACGCAGCTCGGCGTCGACGGCCCGGCGGCCGAACGCGGTGTCGGTCCGGTCGTCGAGCGCGACCCGGACACCGGCGTCACGCAGGCCGTCGCGCAGCTTGGCCGCCGCCTCCGCGACACCCTCGCCATCCTTGACGATCATGATGTACGCCTGGATCGGCGCCAGCCTCGGCGGCACCCGCAGGCCGTTGTCGTCACCGTGCGCCATGATCAGGCCACCCAGCATCCGGGTGGACGTGCCCCAGGAGGTGGTCCAGGCGTGCTCCCGGCCACCCTCCTTGGCCGAGTAGCTGATGTCGAACGCCTTGGCGAAGTTCTGACCCAGCTCGTGGCTGGTGCCCAGCTGGAGCGCCTTGCCGTCGCCCATCATGCCTTCGCAGGTGTACGTGGCAGTCGCCCCGGCGAAGCGCTCGCGCGCCGTCTTCAGGCCGACCACCACCGGAATGCCGATCACGTTGACCATCAGGTCCTCGTACGCCTCGTGCAGGATCCGCCGTGCGTACGCCCGCGCGTCCTCCCGGGTGGCGTGCGCGGTGTGCCCCTCCTGCCAGAGGAACTCGCTGGTCCGCAGGAAGATCCGCGGGCGCAGCTCCCACCGGACCACGTTCGCCCACTGGTTCAGCAGCAGCGGCAGGTCCCGGTACGAGTCGATCCACTTCGCCATGAACTCGCCGATGACCGTCTCGCTGGTCGGACGCACCACCACCGGCTCGGCCAGGGGCTTGCCACCACCGTGGGTGACGACCGCCAGCTCCGGCGAGAATCCCTCGACGTGCTGCGCCTCACGCTTGAGGTAGCTCTCCGGGATGAACAACGGGAAGTACGCGTTCTCCGCCCCCGCCGCCTTGATCCGGGCGTCCATCTCAGCCTGCATACGCTCCCAGATGGCGTAGCCGGCCGGTCGGATGACCATGGTGCCCCGAACCGGGCCGTTGTCGGCCAGCTTCGCCTTGGCGATCAGGTCCTGGTACCAGCGGGGGAAATCCTCCGCACGGGGAGTGAGCACGCGTGCCATGACCGCACATCCTATGCGCCACGCGGGGCCCCGCCGCGCCCGGGAGGCGCCGCGCCGCGCGACGTGCCCTCCCGGCGGCGGCAGGGCTCGGCACCGGCCGGGCCAGCGACACGCGCTGGGCAGGCGCCGGGCGAGGCCCACGGCGGATGCCGGTCGGGTCGACGGCGCGCGCCGGCCAGGTCGACGGCGGGCGCGCTGGGCGGGTCGACGGGCCGCCCGTAGAATTCGACCACCATGACTGCGACGACCGACTCACCACGCCAGCGGCTGCGGGACACGATCGTGGACGCCGCCCGCGCACGGACCATCGCCGCCGGCTGGGACGCGGTCCGCATGGGCGGCGTGGCCACCACGGCGGGGGTCAGTCGGCAGACCGTCTACAACGAGTTCGGCAGCAAGGCGGGCCTCGCCGAGGCGCTCGCCCGACGCGAGGTGGACCGGTTCGTCGGCGACGTCCGAGAGGCGCTGCTCGCGCACGGCGCCGACGTACGGGCCGGCGCGTACGCCGCGATCGCCCACACCCTCGCCACTGCGGCCGACAACCCGCTGGTCAAGGCCATCCTCACCAGCGCCCGGGGCGGCTCGGACGAACTGCTTCCGTACCTCACCACCCGGGCCGAGGTGGTCCTCACCGAGGCGTCCAGCGCGCTGATCGAGTGGGCCGGCGACCACCTGCCGGGAGCGGACCAGGCAGCGTTGGCCTTCGCCGCCGACACGATCGTCCGCCTGGTGGTGAGCCACATCGTGCTCCCCCGCTCCCCGATCGATCAGACCGCCACGGCCCTGGCCGACCTGGCCGTGTACCTCTTCACCGCCGCCGCCACCCGCCCGCCCCGCTGACCCTCCCACCCCGCGTCCCAGCGCCCCGCGCCGCACCGTCCGTTCGCGCGCCACATCTGGCCCCTCCACGCGTCGCACCGTCGCACCGTCGCACCGTCGCACCGTCGCGTCGTCGCGTCGTCGCGTCGTCGCCTCGTCGCGTCGTCGCGTCGTCGCGCCCCCGACGCCCCCTCGCCCCTCGCCCCGCGCCCCGCGCCCCGCGCCAAGATCCGCACAACATCAGTGATGTTGCTGCCTCCGGCGAGCGTGAGGCAGCAACATCAGGGAAGTTGCGCGGATCTTCCCTCGTCGACCTCTCCGCCCGGCAAGATCGTGCTCGATCCTGGTTGTAGTGGCATCCCCACGACGCCGAGGCCCCTACTTCCTGGAGCTTGTCTCATCCTGTTTGGGCTGGTGGTGGGTGGTTGACAGGTTTGGTGGTGTGGTGGGGATGCTGGTGGGTTGGTGTGGATCTTTAGTGGTGATCGTTTGCCGTTAGCGGTTGATCTCGGAGTTGGTCAGGACGAGTAGGGCGCGTAGCAGGGTGGTGGCGTGTGGGTGCCAGCCGTGGCGTAGTCGGGTGAGGATGCGCCAGTTTTTGAGGTGGGCGTGGGCGTGTTCGTTGGCTGCGCGTTCGCGGTTGAGCAGGGTGTTCGCGGTGCGTTGGGCGGGGGTGAGGGGGTGGTGGCGGTTTCCGCGTCGTCCGGTGATGACGGTGGGGTTGTGGGGTTGGTCGTCGAGGCGGGTGTGGATGCGGTCGCAGATGACGGCGAGGTCGTGATGGCGGAGTCGGGCGGGTAGGCGCAGGCGTTTGGCTTGGGTGGCTTCGTGGGTGCGGGCGCCGGTGGCGGCGGAGATCCAGAGCAGCCGGCCGTGGTGGTCGGTGAGGGTGAGGACGCGTAGGTGGTGGGCTTTGTGTTTGCCGCACCACAGGCGTCGTTCGGCGTGACCGCTCGGGCGGTGTACGGGTAGGCAGGTGCCGTCGAACAGCAGCGGGTTGTCGTTGTTGGCGCGGGCGGCGCGGGTGAGGACTCGGTCCAGGCGGGGTGCGGTCGCGGCGAGGGTGGTGATGGTTTGCCGGACCCAGCGACGCACGCTGTGGTGCGACACCCGGTAGGCGGCGGCGAGGTCGGCGGGACGCTGATCGTGGCGGAGCACGGCCAGCACGATGAGAGCGACCTGCTCGTCGGGGAGTTTGCGCCACCGCGAGCGCACCTCACGGCGATGCCGGCGGATCGCCTGACTGATCAGGGTGAGCGACTTCGTCGACAAGGGCAGATGGACCTGGTAGACCAGTGGGTGGCCCTCGGTGGGCGTGTTGTCGTGTGTCACGACCTGCAACCCTCACCGAGGGCTTTGCCATGAGCCACTCGCAACACCGAGGCAGAGCGAATCTTCCCCACGGCAACCGATCACCAGCGAAGATCACCATGCCCTGACCAGCGCCGCGACCCCGCAACTCATCCTGTCAACACCACCCCACCAGCCCAAACAGGATGAGACAAGCTCCTGGATCCAGCACGATCTTGCGGTCGGCGCGGCACACGGCCCGGCCCGGCGTGACGCGGCCCTGCGCGGCCCGGCACCGCCCAGCGCGGCGCGGCGCGGCACGGCGCGGCACGGCACGGCACGGCACGGCACGGCACGGCGCGGCGCGGGGTCAGCGGAGGACTCGGCCGCGCAGGATCGTGCGGGACGGGGCACGGACGACGCGTAGGTCGTGGCGGGGGTCCTCGGGGTAGACGGTCAGGTCGGCGAGGCCGCCCTCGACCAGGCCGGGGAAGCCGAGCCATTCGCGGGCACCCCAGGAGGCGGCGGCGAGCACGTCGACCGGCGCCATGCCGGCACGCTCGTGCAGCAGCAGCATCTCCTCGGCGGCGAGGCCGTGGTCGATGCCACCGCCGGCGTCGGTGCCCACGTAGATCGGCACGCCCGCCTCGTGCGCGGCCCGCACCACCTCGGGGAAGCGGTCGCGCAGCGAGAGCATGTGCTCGGCGTACCCGGGGAACTTGGCCCGCGCCTGCTCGGCGATGCCCCCGAAGGTAGCGATGTTGATCATTGTGGGGACCAGCGCGGTGCGCTGGCGGGCCATCTCGTCGATCAGGTCGAGGCTCAGCCCGGTGCCGTGCTCCACCGAGTCCACCCCGGCCCGCACCATGATCTCGACGGCCGACTCGGAGAAGGTGTGTACCGCGGCGCGTACCCCGGCGCCGTGTGCGGCTCGCACGGCGGCGGTGAGGGTGTCGGCGTCCCAGGCGGGCGCGAGGTCGCCCACGCCCCGGTCGATCCAGTCGCCGACCAGCTTGACCCAGCCGTTGCCGGCTCGGGCCTGCGCGGCCACCGTCGCGGCCACCTCGGCCGCGCCGACCTCGACGCCGATGTCACGCAGGTAGCGCTTCGGGGGCGCGACGTGCCGGCCGGCGCGGGCCAGTCGCGGCAGGTCCGGTTCGTCGTCCAACTCGGGGTACGGGTACGGCGAACCCGCGTCACGGATCGTCAGCACACCGGCGTCCCGGTCCACGCGGGCCAGCTCGCGGGCCTGGTCGAGGGAGGTGATCGGGGCACCACCGCGGGCGATGCCGATGTGGCAGTGCGCGTCGACCAGTCCGGGCAGCACGTACCCGCCGTCCACCACGGTCTCGGCGCCGGGCACCGGTTCGAAGGTGACCCGGTCGCCGACCAACCAGAGATCCCGGACCTCGTCGTCCGGCAGGAGCACACCGCGCACATGCAGAGCCATGTGCACAGTCCTACCGGATCACCCGCCGCCGGGCGACCGCCGGGCCGGACCCGCCCCGGCGGTCACCCCGGCAGGCTCACCCGGATGGGGTGGGGCGGCCTCACCCGGTCCCGGTGGACGGTGGTCGGAGCGGCTCACCGCGACCCTGACCCGGGAGCCGCAACGGCAGGAGGTGCCCGCGCTACGGGACATTCCCCTCGCCGTCCACCCCGACGAGGAGGTAGCGCGATGAGCATGCCGATTCCGAACGACCGACGGGTACCCAACTACCTGCGGCAGACTGGCCGGCCGGAGCTGACGCCGCGGCAGCGGCGCCGCGCCGAGCACAAGGAGACGCGGCGGGAGAGCCTCCTTGGTCAGCGTCCACCGAAGCGGTCGCGGAGCCGGTGACCCGGTGCCGGGTAGCGGTACCGACCGCCACCCGGCGGAGGTGGGGCCAGGGGTTACTCCCCCTGGCCCGCCAGGAGCGCCGCGCGCCGCGCGGTCAGCGCCGGGAGGTCCACCGCAACCTTCCACGGTCGCTCCGTGACGAAGACGTCGTCGGTGTGCGCGGCCGCCTCGTACTCGCCCTTGGGGCCGAGGACGAACTCGGTCAGCGTCATCCGCTCGCGCAGTGGGTCGACCACCCAGTAGGTCTGCACGCCGGCGTGGGCGTAGACGCGCGCCTTGTCGTACATGTCGCGAAAGACCGAGGTCGGGGAGATCACCTCGACCGCGAGCAGGGCGTCCTCCACCGGCACGGGGCTGCGGTCGGCGTGCTCCCGGCGGATCGCGACCACGTCCGGCCGGGGCTCGTTGCGCCGGTCGACCCGCATGGAGAGGTCGATGCTGACCAGGTACTCGGGCGGACAGTTGATACGGAGGGCAAGCAGGATCTCGACACACAGGTCCTGGTGCAGGGCAGTGGGGGACGGCAAGATCAACCTTCCGTTGATCAACTCATACGGAAGGTCCTTCGGCAGGTCGCCGAGGTCGTCGACCGTCCACTCCGATCGCTCGGGCAGGATTGGCGCCACGGTCATGACTCCTCCTTCCGGGGGCGACATAACCCTAGGTGCTGGTCACGTCGCCCACCGCCACCGACACGCGTCAGCGCGGGCCCTTGTCGCCGCCCTTGCCGAGCTTGTTGAAGTCGATCTTCGGGAGCTTGAAGCCGGGCGGCAGACCCTGGCCCGCGGCGAGGTCGTTCGGGTCCATGCCCGGCGGGAGCTGCGGCATGCCACCCGGGAAACCGCCCGGGAGCCCGGCGCCGGCACCGGTACGCGGACGACCGCCGCCCTTGGTGCCCTTGCGCTTGTTCTTGGGGGATTTGGTCGCCTTGCGGCGGCCACCGCCGGGCAGGCCCATCATGCCGCCCATCTGCTTCATCATCTTCTGCGCGTCGGCGAAGCGGTTGAGCAGCTGGTTGACGTCCATCACGGTGACCCCGGAGCCGTTGGCGATACGCGCCCGGCGGGAGCCGTTGATGATCTTCGGGTTGGTCCGCTCGCCCGGGGTCATCGACCGGATGATCGCGGTGACCCGGTCGAAGTGGCTGTCGTCCAGCTCGGCGAGCTGGTCCTTCATCTGCCCCATGCCGGGCATCATGGCCAGCACGTTGGCGATCGGGCCCATCCGCCGGACCGCGATGAGCTGGTCGAGGAAGTCGTCCAGGGTGAACTGCTCGCCGCCCATCAGCTTGGCGGTCATCTTCTCCTTCTGATCGGAGTCGAAGGCCTGCTCGGCCTGCTCGATCAGAGTGAGGACGTCGCCCATGCCGAGGATCCGGCTGGCCATCCGGTCAGGGTGGAAGACGTCGAAGTCCTCCAGCTTCTCGCCGGTGGAGGCGAACAGGATCGGCTGCCCGGTCACCTCGCGCACGGACAGGGCGGCACCACCGCGGGCGTCGCCGTCGAGCTTGGAGAGCACCACGCCCGTGATGCCCACGCCGTCACGGAACGCCTCGGCGGTGCGAACCGCGTCCTGACCGACCATCGCGTCGATGACGAAGATGACCTCGTCCGGCTGGACGGCGTCGCGGATGTCGGCGGCCTGCTGCATCATCTCGGCGTCGATGCCGAGTCGGCCGGCGGTGTCGACGATGACGATGTCGCGGGCGGCCCGCTTGGCGTGCTCGATCGACGCGCGGGCCACCTGCACCGGGTCGCCGGTGCCGTTGCCGGGCTCCGGGGCGTACACCTCGACGCCGGCCCGGCCACCGAGCACCTGGAGCTGCCCGACGGCGTTGGGGCGCTGGAGGTCGGCGGCGACCAGCAGCGGCTGGTGCCCCTGGGCCTTGAGCCAGCGGGCCAGCTTGCCGGCCAGGGTGGTCTTACCGGAACCCTGGAGGCCGGCCAGCATGATCACCGTGGGCGGCTGCTTGGCGAACTGGAGCCGTCGCCCCTCGCCGCCGAGCACCTTGATCAGCTCTTCGTTGACAATCTTGATGATCTGCTGGGCCGGGTTCAGCGCCTGGGAGACCTCGGCGCTGCGGGCGCGCTCCTTGACGGCCGCGATGAAGCCCTTGACCACCGGCAGCGCGACGTCCGCCTCCAGCAGCGCGAGGCGGATCTCGCGCGCGGTGGCGTCGATGTCGGCGTCGGTGAGCCGCCCCTTGCCGCGGAGCTTGGTGAAGATCCCGGACAGGCGGTCACTCAAGGTGTCAAACACACGAACATCCCGTTTGTCAGTGTTCCGGCGGGCACAACGCGGCCGGCACTGCGGAGTCCGGCCACCGCTAGGGTAACCGCCCAGCCGCGGGGTTGCTTCCGCCCGGCCCGGCCCGCTTCCCGGGCCTCATTCCGACACCAAACCCGATTGGTACGCGAACACGACGAGCTGGGCCCGGTCCCGGGCTCCCAGCTTGCCCATCGCCCGGCTGACGTGGGTCCGCGCGGTCGCCGGGCTGACCACCAGCTGTGCGGCGATCTCCTCGTTGTTCAGGCCCTCGCCGACCAGGCCGACGACCTGACGCTCCCGATCGGTGAGCGCGTCCAGCCGGGGGTGCGGACGAAGCACCCGGGACGGCCGGGTGGCGAACTCCCGCACCACCCGCCGGGTCACCGACGGCGACAGCAGCGCCTCCCCCTCGGCGACCAGCCGGATCGCACGCAGCAGCTCGGCCGGTCTGGTGTCCTTGGTGAGGAACCCGCTCGCACCGTGCCGGAGCGCGTCGAAGACGTACTCGTCCAGCTCGAAGGTGGTGAGCACCACCACCCGGGTACCGGTCAGGTCGGGGTCGGCGACGATGCGTCGGGTCGCCTCGATGCCGTCGATGCCGGGCATCCGGATGTCCATCAGCACCACGTCCGGCCGTTCCCGACGCGCCAACTCGACCGCCCGCAGCCCGTCGGACGCCTCGCCGGCCAGCGCCAGGTCGTCCTCGCTCTCCACCAGCGCGCGCAGGCCGAGCCGGACCAGGTCCTGGTCGTCGGCGATCAGCACCCGGATCACGTCGGCAGCTCCACGGGCAGCCCGGCGTACACCCGGAACCCGCCCCCGGCGCGCGGCCCGGTGGTCAACCGACCGCCCAGCGCCGCGACCCGCTCGCGCATCCCGGCCAGACCGTGACCGCCCTCGTCGTCGGCCGGAGCCGTCCCGGCGCGGCCCGTCCCCCGGTCGGTCACCTCGACGGTCACCTCGTCCGCGCGGTAGTCCACCGTCACCTCCGCGCTCGCCACCCCCGCGTGACGCAGCACGTTGGTCAACGCCTCCTGCACCACCCGGTACGCGGCCAGATCCACCGCGGCCGGCAACTCCCGGGGGTCACCGACCACGCGCACCTCGACGGCGAGCCCCGCCCCGGCGAGCCGGTCGCGCAGTGCGGAGAGTCGAGCCAGGCCGGGTACCGGTTCCCGCTCGGCACCCCGCCGTACCGCGCCCAATGTGACCCGCAGCTCGTCCAGCGCCTCGCGGCTGGTCCGGCTGATGGCGGTCAGGGCCACCTCCGCCTGCTCCGGGCGCTTCGGCAGCAGGTGCAGAGCGATCTCCGCCTGCATGCTGATCGCGGCGAGCCCGTGCCCCACCACGTCATGCACCTCCTGCGCGATCCGCAGCCGCTCCTCGTCGGCCTGCCGTCGCGCCTGTTCGACGCGGCTGCGAGCCTCTTCGGCACGGGTCCGAGCGGCCGCCTCACGACTCACCCGCACCACCACCCCCACCGCGAACGGTACGACCACCCAGGCCGACGCGGGCAGCACTCCCATCCAACCCGGCGCCGGCCCTTGGGCGAAGAGGACGTGCGCCAACAACAGCACGAACGCGCCACCGGTGGCGAGCGCCGCCGGGCGCACCGGCAGCCGCACCGCCACGGTGTACACCGCGATCAGGAAGGTGACCAGAATCGGCCCGTACGGGTAGCCGATCAGCAGGTACGTCGAGGTGGCCACGGTGACCACGGCCAGGGTGACGACCGGAACGCGCCGCCGGACCAGCAGGGCGAGCGCGGCGACGGCGATCAGCCCCCGACTGACGGCGTCCAGGGGCCTCGACCCCGGCTGGTTGTCCCCGGCCAGACCGGTGGCGAGCAAGCCGAAGCCGAGCAGCACCAGGGCGAGAGCGGCATCTGCCGCCAGCTCCGGCCACCGCCACTGCCCGTCTCGTCGCATGGCCGTCATTCTGCCCGCGCCGACGCCACTCGACGTGCGTCCACGAGCGGCACCGCCGCTACGCCCCCGGACGTACCCGTAGCGGGTCAGACGGCGGCGAGGACCGCGGCCTCCAGGCGGGCCCGGGTGGCGTCGTCCGGCCAGCCGCCGACCAGGTAGAAGGCGTCGACCACGTCGGCGCCGAGGGTGGAGATGCGGGCCGCGCGGACCAGGGCGCCGGCCTCGTCGAGCGCACCGGCGACCCGGTAGAGCAGCCCGGCGGCGTCGGCGGCGCGGAGTTCCAGCAGTACGGCGTCGGTGGCCGCCTCGCGGTGCCAGACCACTCGTGGAGCCGCGCCGCCGCCACGGCTGGCCAGTGCACGGCCGCGCAGCCGTTGGGTGACCGACACGTCCCCGGCGACCGCCCGGCGCAGGTCGGCGCGGAGCGGAACCGGGTCCGGTGGGAGGCCGTAGCGGGGCTGCACCCGGCACTCGACCAGGGCCCGGCCGTCGACGGCGGAGGCGTCCGCGGAGATCACTTCCAGTCGGTGCAGCGCCAGGCAGCCGGCCACCGTGGCGAGCAGACCGCGCCGGTCCGCCGCCGCGACCGACACCCGGTCGCCGGTCAGGTGGACGACCGGCAGGGGCCCGGCCAGCAGCTCCGGGTCCGGGGCGGGCGGCTCGGGGAGTACGCCGGTGTCCAGCGCGGTGCGGACCCGGGCGACCAGCTCGGCGACGAGTCGGCCCTTCCAGTCGGACCAGGCCGCCGGCCCGGTCGCCGCCGCGTCGGCGCGGACCAACGCGTGCAGCAGGTCGAGGGTGCCGGTGTCACCGACCGCTTCGGCCACCGAGGCGATGGTGACCGGGTCGGCCAGGTCCCGGCGGGTGGCCACGTCGGGCAGCAGCAGGTGCAGCCGGACGAGCTTGCCGATCAGCTCGACCTCCGGGGCGGGCAGACCGGCCCTGCTGGCCACCTCCTGGGCAACCGGCACACCGACGGTGCTGTGGTCACCGGGGAGACCCTTGCCGATGTCGTGCAGGAGGGCGCCGAGGAGCAGCAGGTCGGGGCGTTCCACCTCGCGGGCGTGCCGGCTGGCCTCGTGCGCGGTCTGCACGAGGTGCCGGTCGAGGGTGAAGCGGTGCACCGGGTTGTGCTGGGGCAGGCTGCGCAGCCGGGTCCACTCGGGCAGCCAGCCGTCGACCAGCCCGTACCGGTCGCAGGTCTCCCAGGCCGGCACCAGGCCGGGACGGGCGCCGAGCAGGGTGATCAGCGCGGCGCGGGCCTCGGCCGGCCACGGGGCGGGCAGCGGCGGGCAGTAGGCCGCCAGCCACTCGCAGGTGGCCCGCGCGATGGGGATTCGGGTGGTGGCCGACGCGGCGGCCACCCGCAGCGAGAGGCTCGGGTCGGGGCGTGCCCCGATCGCCGTACGGGCGAGCACCAGCTCGCCGTCGTGTTCGACCACGTCCCGGGCGACCGGACGGCGGGCCGGGCGGCCGTTCCCTCCCCGGGAGCGGCCGGAGCGTAGCCGGTCGGCGGCCCGGAAGGCGTCGTCCAGGGCGTGGCTGACCGTGCGGGCGTCCCCGGCGACCCGACGCAGCAGCGCGTCACCGTCGTCCACGACGGCTTCAGGCCGCCGCGCGGCGTCAGACGCGCCGGGCTGGAGTTGTCGCAGCCCGAGCAGGGCGGCCACTCCGTCGCGCTCCTGGGCGACCAGCCGGTCGACCCGTCGGCCGACCTGCTGGTGCAGGGCGTCGCGGGTGTCCAACAAACGCAGGTGGGCGGCACGTACGGCGGGGCGCAGCGCGTCGGTGATACCGGCGGCGGAGATGGCCCGCAGCAACCCCACGTCGCGCAGACCACCGGCGGCCTCCTTGAGGTCGCCCTCCAGCAGGAACGCCAGCTCACCGTGGGCCTGCCAGCGGGCTTCGGTGACCTCCCGCAGACCGGACAGGTGCCGGACGGCGGTGCGCCGCCAGTGATCGGCGGCGGTGCGGATCAGCGCGTCGGCCAGCGCCTGGTCTCCCACGACCAGCCGGGCGTCGAGCAGTCCGAGGGCGACCTTGACGTCGTCCTGGGCCACCGAGAGCGCCTCGGCGACGGTGCGTACCGAATGGTCGAGCCGCAGGCCCGCGTCCCAGATCGGGTACCAGATCGAGGCGGCCAACTCGTCCGTGCCAGGCACCCCCGCGTGCAGCAGAACCAGGTCGAGATCGCCGTACGGAGCACACTGCCGTCGGCCCAACCCCCCGACGGCGAGCAGCGCCACCCCGTCCCGCGCCGGCAGCAACCCCCGCAGGAACGAGTCGTACGCCGCGGCCCGCCTCCGCCGAGCCGCCTCCCCGATCCCGCCGGGAACGCCGACGACCTCGTTGATCAAGAGGTTCGCGTCGCCGTCGTCGGCGTTTCCTGACGCGTTCTTCGTGATCAACGAGGTCATGTCAGTCGTGGTCGAGGTCAGAGCGCGTCGAGGCCGCGCTCGCCGGTACGTACCCGGACGACCTCTTCGACACCGGTGACCCAGACCTTGCCGTCACCGATCTTGCCCGTGCGGGCCGCACCGACGATGGCGTCCACCACCTTGTCGACGTCGATCTCGTCGGTGAGCACCTCGACCCGGATCTTGGGCAGGAACTCGACCGTGTACTCGGCACCCCGGTAGACCTCGGTGTGCCCCTTCTGCCGCCCGTACCCCTGAACCTCGCTGACGGTCAGCCCGGCCACCCCGAGGGCGTGCAGGGCCTCCTTCACCGCGTCCAGCTGGTACGGCTTGATGACTGCGGTCACCAGCTTCATGTCCAACCCCTCCATCCCAGGAACGTTAACCGGCGACCTTTTCGCTGACCGGCTCGGCGGGCTCCGCCTCCGGCTTGGCACCACTCGTCGGGCCGCCGGCGGGGGTGCCGATGCCGGCCATCGCGAAGGCGCTGCCCGTGCCGCCACCGGCCGGGGACAGGTCGTAACCACTCTCGGCGTGCTCGGCGATGTCGATGCCGTCGACCTCGGCCTCACCCTTGACCCTGAAGCCGATCGTCTTCTCGATCGCGAAGGCGATCACCCAGGCGATGCCGAACGACCACGCGGTGACGATCAGGCCGGCCAGGGCCTGCCGGCCGAGCTGGGTGAACCCGCCGCCGTAGAAGAGACCGTCGGAGGCGCCCACCACGTCGGTGATCGCGGCGTTGACCGAGTTGGTGGCGAAGAGGCCGAGCCAGAGCGACCCGATCCAACCGCCGACGAAGTGCACGCCGACCACGTCGAGCGAGTCGTCGTAGCCGAGCCGGTACTTGAGGCTGACGGCGAGCGCGCACACGGCACCGGCGACGATGCCGAGCAGGACGGCCGCCCAGGGGGCGATGAAACCACAGGCCGGGGTGATGGCGACCAGGCCGGCGACGGCGCCGGACGAGGCGCCGACCATCGTCGGCTTCCGGTCCTTGATCCACTCGACAGCGATCCAGCCGAGCACCGCGGCCGCCGTGGCGAGCTGGGTGTTGATGAAGGCGAGGCCGGCGACCGAGTCGACGGTCAACTCCGAGCCGGCGTTGAACCCGAACCACCCGAACCACAGCAGACCCGCACCGAGCGCGACGAGCGGGATGTTGTGCGGCTTCATGCCCTCCCGCGGCCAACCGAGCCGCTTACCGAGGACCAGCGCCACGGCCAGGGCCGCCGCACCGGCGTTGATGTGCACCGCGGTGCCGCCGGCGAAGTCCAGCGCCTTGATGTGGCCGTCACCACCACCGATGAAGCCGCCGCCCCACACCCAGTGGGCGACCGGGAAGTAGACCAGGGTGGCCCAGCCGAACGCGAACAGCAGCCAGCCGGCGATCTTGGCCCGGTCGGCGATGGCGCCGCTGATCAGCGCGACGGTGATCACGGCGAAGACCATCTGGAACGCCATGAACACGTAGAGCGGAATGCCGATGCCGCTGGGGTTCTCCGCCGTGGCGCCCCACAGGTCGGACTCGGCGAGGAAGGTCTTGGTACCGAGGTACGTGCTCGGGTCACCGATGATGCCGTGCTGATCGGTGCCGAAGGCGACGCTGAAACCGTAGAACCACCACAGAATAGAGATGAGCCCGATAGCGGAGAAGCTCATCATCATCATGTTGAGTACGCCCTTGGCCCGGTTGAGGCCGCCGTAGAACAGCGCCAGTCCGGGGGTCATGAGCAGCACGAGCGCGGTCGAAACCAGCAGCCAAGTGGTATTGGCGCCGTCGATCGTCGGTGCTTCAGGCACGCTGGCCTCCTAAAGGTGAAGTCCTCCTTCGCGGCTTTCCGGGGCAGCGTCGCCCGTTGGCCGGTTGCGCGGAAGCTTCGCGGCCGGCTGTTTCACCCAGGGTCCCGTGCGGGTTTCCGTTTCGTGACGGGTTGTTTCGGACGTGTCACGAACTCCGCACAGTCAGCAGCATGGACGACTGTGGATCAACCGGACGGCGGTCGTCGATGGCTGAGCGGTCAGCGGCATCGACCGGTGCGCTTGACGGACCGGTCCGACCATCGCCCGGCCGACGCTCAGCGGAGGGCGTTCTCCAGTGCGTGCCGCTCATAGTCGAGCAGCCGCAGATCGCGCATCGGTCGACGCAGGTGGCCCTTGTGCACGATCCGGACGAACGCCGGTTCACCGGCGGCGGCCATCCGGCGGATCCCCTCGACGTGGTCCACGATCCGTTTGCGGATGGTCCGGATCAGCCGGTGCCGGTCCCGGGGGATCAGCCCGTACGCGTCGGCGAAGAGCCGGAGTCGGCGTGGCCGGTCCGGGTGTTTCCAGCCCAGCGTGATCGAGTCGCGGTCGGCGAAGATCGGCACCCAGGTCCAGGCCGCGTACGCCACGTCGTAGATCCGCGCGCCGGGCGAGGCGAGGTCGAAGTCGATCAACCCGAGGGTGCCGTCCGGACGCCAGATCACGTTGTGCGGGGCGGCGTCGTGGTGGCAGATCACCTCGGTGTCCGGTGGCGGGGGCCCGAACGAGCGCCAGACGGCGCCGGCCGGCGGGGCGAAGCCGTACTGCGCGTCGTGGAACATCCGCAGCATGGTGGCGACGGTGACGAGCGCCTCGTCGGTCACCCAGTGCGGGGCGAGCGGATATTCCCCGCACTCCCCCTCCAGGTACGACAGCACCTCACGGTTGCGCTCGTCCATCCCGAGCGCCCGGGGGGCGCCGGTGAACCCCACGTACTCCAGGTGGCGCAGCAGCGCGTGCACGGACGGGGTCCACGGCCCGGCGTTGCGCCGGACCGTGTCACCCACGCGGACAACGGTGCTCACGTTGCCGCCGTGAAGCGGGATCTCCTGCGAAGTCACGTACGGTCTCCCGAGGCGCTGCGAGGGGTGGCCGGGGTCACGCCAGCCCGCGTACGCGCGATCGTCGGTGGTCACTCGAGACTACGCGTCCCGGCCGGTGGCCTCGGTCCCCAGCAGCGCGTCGACGAACTGCGCGGGGTCGAACGGGGCCAGGTCGTCCTTGCCTTCACCGAGGCCGACGAGCTTCACCGGGATGCCGAGCTTGCGCTGCACGGCGATCACGATGCCGCCCTTGGCGGTGCCGTCGAGCTTGGTCAGCACCACCCCGGTCACGTTGACCACCTCGGTGAAGACCCGGGCCTGCTCCAGGCCGTTCTGCCCGGTGGTGGCGTCCAGGATGAGCAGCGTCTCGTCGATCGGGCCCTGCTTCTCCACCACGCGCTTGACCTTGCCCAGCTCGTCCATCAGGCCGACCTTGTTCTGCAGGCGGCCGGCGGTGTCGATGAGCACGGTGTCCACGCCGATGTCGATGCCGCGCTTGACGGCGTCGAAGGCGACGCTGGCCGGGTCGGCGGCCTCGGGCCCCCGGACGGTCTCCGCGCCGACGCGCGAGCCCCAGGTCTCCAGTTGGTCGGCGGCGGCGGCCCGGAAGGTGTCGGCCGCGCCGAGCAGCACGCTACGACCGTCGGCCACCAGCACCCGGGCGATCTTGCCACAGGTGGTGGTCTTGCCAGCCCCGTTGACGCCGACGACCAGGACCACCGCCGGCACGCCGTCCTTGGGGGTGGTGTGCAACGAGCGGTCCAGGCTCGGGTCGAGCGCGTTGACCAACTCGGCGGCGAGGAGTGCCCGCAGCTCGGAGGCCGAGCGGGTGCCGAGCACCCGGGTCCGCTCGCGGAGCCGGTCGACGATCTCGCGGGTGGCGTCCACGCCGACGTCGGCGCTGATCAGGCTGTCCTCGATCTCCTCCCAGACGTCCTCGTCGAGGTGGTCGCGGGCGAGCAGGCCGAGCAGGCTCTTGCCGAACACGTTCTGTGAGCGGGACAGCCGCGAGCGGAGCCGGACCAACCGTCCGGCGGTCGGCTCGGGGACCTCCACCTGCGGTTCGAGCACCGGGGGCGGCTCGACCAGGACGCCGGTGGACAGATCGGATTCCGGTGCCTCGACCGGCGGGCCGGCGAGATCCTCCTCAGCCCTGGTGTCGACCTCGGTGCGCGGCAGCGGGGGCTCGGGCCGCCGCCGCAATCGCGGCACGACCAGCCCGACTGTGCCGGCGATCAACACACCGAGCAGGACCAGAGCGAGGACGAGATATTCGGCCATGCCGGAATCCTGTCAGATGCGGACGGCGGCGTCCCAGCCACCGCACCCCCGAGCGGTGCCCGGGGTCTCAGGCCAACGCCCCCGGGGGCGATGCCCGGGGTCTCAGGCCACCGCCCCCCGGGCGGTGCCCGGGGTCTCAGCCACCGCACCGGTCAGGGTCGTGAACCGGCGGTAGGCTCGGCCGCATGCCCGCCGCACACCTCCTCATCGGCCCACTTCTGCGGCGGGTGGTGGACACCCGAGCGACGATCTGGGTAGAGACGGCGGCGCCCGCCGTGGTCACCGTCCGCACCGCCAGCGGCGCCACCGGCACCGCGCCCACCTTCTCGGCGTACGACCACCACTACGCCCTGGTGGTGGTGGAGGGGCTCACCCCGGACAGTGAGACCACCTACGAGGTGCTGGTCGACGACGAGCTGGTCTGGCCGGTGCCGAGCAGCGGGTTCCCGCCGAGCGTGATCCGCACCCGGGCCGCCGACGATCGGGACCAACCGGTCAACCTGATCTTCGGCTCGTGCCGGGAGACCACCCAGCACTCCACCACCCGCAAGCTGCCGCCGGACGCGCTGGACGCGTACGCCCGCCGGTTGATGGCCGACCCCGAGTCGAACCCGCTGCCCGACCTGCTGGTGCTGCTCGGTGATCAGGTCTACGCCGACGTCACCTCGCCCACGGTGCGCCGGCTGCTGCGTCGACGGCGCCGGCGGCCGAAGGGTGCTCCGGCCGACCAGGTGGTGAGCTTCGACGAGTACACGAAGCTCTACCTGGAGTCGTGGCGTGATCCGGAGATCCGCTGGCTGCTCTCCACAGTTCCCAACGTGATGATCTTCGACGATCACGAGATCATCGACGACTGGAACACCTCGGCGACGTGGCGTGCCGAGATGCGCGAGCAGCCGTGGTGGCAGGAGCGGATCGGCAGTGGGCTCGCCTCGTACTGGGTCTACCAGCACCTGGGCAACCTCTCCCCCGACGAGATCGTCGCCGATCCGGTCTTCGCGAAGGTCACCGCCGCCGAGGACGCCACCAGCGTGCTGCGCGAGTTCGGCCACCGGGTCGACCAGGAGTCCGACCTGGCGCACGACACCGAGCGCTGGCGCGCGGTGCAGTACCAGTGGAGCTACGCACTGGATCTGGGCCGGACCCGGCTGGTCATGCTGGACAACCGGTGCAGCCGGGTGCTCGAGCCCGACAGCCGGGCGATGCTGCCGCCCGGCGAGTGGTCCTGGTTCCTCGACCAGGCGCACGGGGTCTACGACCACCTGGTGGTGGGCGCCTCGCTGCCCTGGCTGTTGCCGCAGGGCATCCACCACATCGAGGCGTGGAACGAGAAGCTGGCGGACTCACGCCGACCGTGGGTGGCGCGCGGCGCGGAGAAGCTGCGCCGCGCCCTGGACCTGGAGCACTGGGCGGCGTTCCGGCGCTCCTTCGAGGCGCTCGCGGAGACGTTCGCCCGCATCGGCACCGGCACGCCGCGGCAGTCCGGCGCGCGGGTCGGGGCCGGCCCGGCGTACGCCCCACCGGCGTCGATCAGCGTGCTCTCCGGTGACGTGCACCACTCGTACGTGGCGCGGGCCCGGTTCGCCGACCCGGCGGTGGTCACTCCGGTGCATCAGCTCACCTGTTCGCCGATCCACAACCAGGTGCCGGCCGGCATCCGTCCGCTGATGCGGCTGGGCTGGTCGCCCGGCCCGGCCGGGGCCACCCGGGCGCTGGCCCGTTCGGCGGGCGTACGCCGGCCGGGGGTGCGTTGGCGCAAGCTGGCCGGCCCCTACTTCGGCAACGCGGTCGCCACCTTGACCCATCAGGGGCGCGGGGCCGACGTGGTCATCGAGGGCACGACGAAGGACGGGCACCTACGCCCGGTGATGCGGCGCCGACTCTCTGGCGGCGACGAGCCGGCCGCGCCGTAGTCTCTACGCCGTGGATGAGCACCTGCCGGAGCCGATCCGGGCGGTTGAGCACGAGTTGACCGCTCTGCTGCGTCGTGGCCGGGCGGTTTCCTGGGAGATCGCCCGGGAGGTGCACCCGAACCTGGAGCCGAACACCTACGGGTTGTTGCTCTGGTTGCGGCGTAGCGGGTCGATCCGGTTGACCGAGTTGGCCGCGCGGCTGGGAGTGGGCAAGGGGACGCTGAGCCGGCAGATCAACGCGTTGGAGGTCCTCGGCCTGGTCCACCGCGACCCCGATCCGAGTGACCGGCGGGCCGCGCAGATCAGCCTCACCGAGGAGGGGCAGCGCCGGTTCGACGTTGCCCGTTCGGCGCGACTGGGCGAGTTCCTGCGCGCTTTGGACGGCTGGCCGGAGCGGGACGTCGAGGAGTTCGCCCGGCTGCTGGGCCGGTTCAACGACTCCTGGCAGTAGCCCCCGGGGGCCGGGGAATAGGGCACCGGCCCGACAAGTTGTTGCTTCGGGCAACCACCACTTACGGTTGCCTGAGGCAACTCCCAGGCGGCCCGTGCGTACCAGCCCCGCCGTTCCACCTCGACTCCGCTCGGAGGCAACAACGATGAGCCAGGCGACAGTGCCGATCCAGGCGCCCGCCGTCAACATGACCCACCGGCAGATCCTGGAGGCACTCTCCGGCCTGCTGCTGGGCATGTTCGTCGCGATCCTCTCCTCCACGGTCGTCTCGAACGCACTGCCACGGATCATCACCGAGCTGCACGGCGGCCAGTCCGCGTACACCTGGGTGGTCACCTCGGCTCTGCTCGCGACCACCGCGACCACCCCCATCTGGGGCAAGCTCGCCGACTTGACCAGCAAGAAAACCCTGGTCCAGCTCTCCCTTGCGATCTACGTGCTCGGCTCGGTGCTGGCCGGCGCCGCCCAGGGCACCGGTGAGCTGATCGCCTGCCGGGTGCTCCAGGGCGTCGGCGCCGGCGGTCTCACCGCGCTGGCCCAGGTGATCATGGCCACGATGATCGCGCCGCGCGAGCGGGGCCGCTACAGCGGCTACCTCGGCGCCGTGATGGCCGTCGGCACCATCGGTGGCCCGCTGATCGGCGGCGTGATCGTCGACACCTCGTGGCTCGGCTGGCGCTGGTGCTTCTACGTGGGCGTGCCGTTCGCCATCGCCGCGCTGGTCGTGCTCCAGAAGACCCTGAAACTGCCGGTGGTCAAGCGCAAGGCGCAGATCGACTGGTGGGGTGCCACCCTGATCACCGCGGCCGTGTCGCTGCTGCTGATCTGGGTCTCCCTCGCCGGCGACCAGTTCGCCTGGGCCTCCTGGCAGACCGTCGCCATGGTCCTCGGCGCTCTGCTCCTCGGCGCGATGGCCGTCCGGGTCGAGACCCGAGCCGCCGAGCCGATGATCCCGCCGCGGCTGTTCCGCAACCGCACCATCAGCCTCGCCGTCGTCGCCAGCATCGCGGTCGGCGTGGGCATGTTCGGCGCGTCGATCTTCCTCAGCCAGTACTTCCAGATCAGCCGCGGTCAGAGCCCGACCATGTCCGGTCTGATGACCCTGCCGATGATCCTCGGCCTGTTGGTCGCCTCCACCGTCGGTGGACGGATCATCACCAAGACCGGGCGCTGGAAGCGATTCCTGGTGATCGGCTCGGCGCTGCTCACCATCGGCTTCGCACTCATGGGCACGCTGCGCGCGGACACCAGCTTCACAGTGCTCAGCGTCTACATGGCGCTGATCGGCGTCGGCCTGGGCCTGACCATGCAGAACCTGGTCCTCGCCGTGCAGAACACCGTCGGCCCGCACGAGCTCGGCGTGGCCAGCTCGGTGGTGGCGTTCTTCCGCAGCCTGGGCGGCGCGATCGGCGTCTCCGCCCTCGGCGCGGTGCTCGCGCACAAGGTCAAGGACTACACCGCCGACGGGCTGACCCAGCTCGGCATCCCCGCGTCCAGCTCCGGTAGCGGCGGCACCCTGCCCGACGTGCACACCCTGCCCGGCCCGCTGCGGGCCGTGGTGGAGAGCGCGTACGGCCACGGGGCCGGCGACATCTTCCTGACCGCCGCGCCCTTCGCGCTTGTCGCGCTGATCGCGGTGATCTTCATCAAGGAGGTACCGCTACGCCAGCACAACGGCAGCCCGGTTTCCGACGAAATCGAGCGGGAATCGACTCTCGCCGCCGGCGCCGGAGCAGCCGTGGTCCGGACCGGCGAGCAGAGGTGAGGTAGAGCCATGAGCGTGGGAGCACCGGACCGCGAGGAGTACGGCCCCCGGACCCGCCCGTTGCCCTTCGAGCGCGGCACCGACGGACCGCGAGTGATCATGGTGGGCGTGGACGGCACCCGTACCTCCGAGCGGGCCGGTGCCTACGCCGCCGGGCTGGCCCGTCGGCAGGGCGCCGCCCTGGTGGTGGTGTTCGTCAGCTCGACGAGCGGGCTCAGCGCCCTGGTCCCCGGCATGGACGCCGGCGCGGTCCAGCGCACCCACGACGAGCTGGCCGACGAGCTGCGCCGGGAATGCCGGCGGGGCGCCGAGCAGTGGGGGATCCCGGTGACCTTCCTCTGCCGGCGCGGCGACGCGTACGGCGAGTTGTGCGCCGCGGCCGACGAGTTCCAGGCCGACATGGTGGTGGTGGGGGCCTCCGAGCAGGCGGGTCACCGGCTGGTCGGCTCGGTCGCCACCCGGTTGGTCCGCGCCGGCCGCTGGCCCGTCGTCGTGGTGCCCTGAAACCCGCTCGCGCCTGTCGTACCCGAGCCGCAGGATGATCCGATGACGACATGGAAAGCACCGGAGATCGACCGCCGCCACGAGCCCCTGGTCGCTGATGAGCGCACCATGCTGGAGGGCTGGCTCGACTACCACCGCGACACCCTGCTGCACAAGTGCGCCGGCCTGACCGCCGAGCAGTTGCGCACGGCAAGCGTCGAGCCGTCCGGCCTGAGCCTTCTCGGGTTGGTCCTGCACATGACCGACGTCGAGCGTTCCTGGTTCCGCCAACGCGCCGCCCGCCAGAACCTGCCCGACCTCTTCGACTACGACAACGACAACGACGCCGACTTCCACGCTGCGGCCGACGCCGACGCGGAGGCCGCCTTCGCGACCTTCCGCGCGGAGGTCGAAGCGGCCCGGGCGGCGGTCGAGGGCCTGTCCCTGGACGAGACGTTCGAGCTGACCCGCAGCGACGGCACCCGCACCTTCAGCCTGCGCTGGGTGTACGTGCACATGATCGAGGAGTACGCCCGGCACAACGGCCACGCCGACCTGATCCGGGAACGCATCGACGGCGTCACCGGGGATTGATCCGCGCTCAGTAGTCCAGCGCCGCCCGCAGGTAACGCAGGTCGGCGTGGCCGCCCCAGCGGTGCGCCGACAGCCCGGCGGCGCGGGCACCCCGCACGGCCCAGTCCTCGTCGTCGACGAAGAGGACCCGGGCCGGTGGGGTGGCCAGGGCCACGCAGGCGGCCTTGAAGTATTCCGGGGCGGGCTTGTGCACGCCGATCACCGAGGAGTTGACCACCACATCCAGCTCGCCGACCAGACCGAGCGCGGCCAGGTCGGCGTCGAGCAGATCGGTGGCGTTGGTGGCCAGCCCGACCCGGACGCCCGCCGCACGGACCTCCCGGACGAACGCCAGCACCTCCTGGTCGACCTCTCCCCGGTAGCTCTGCCACTGCTCCACCGCGGCACGGGCACGTTCCGGGCTGCCCACCGATTCGGTCAGGGCGTCCGCCACGCTGCTCATCCACTCGGCGTGGTTGACCTGACCGGTGAGCACCGGCTGGAGCCGCCCCCACTGCATGGCGATCTCGCCGAGCACCCCCTCGGAGAGGCCGTACTCCCGCTCGACAACGGCGGCCACCGTCGGGTCCCACCGGCGCAGTACGCCGTCGAAGTCCAGCAGGAGCGCCGTCGCGCGTTCCCGAGCCACTACCCGTTCTCCTCGCCGCGGCCGTGCCGCTGGTCGTCCTCGTCGGCCCGGTTGAGCCGTTGGCTGATCACCTGGGTGACCCCGCTGCGCATGGTCACGCCGTAGAGCGCGTCGGCGATCTCCATCGTCCGCTTCTGGTGCGTGATGACGATCAGCTGGCTCTTCTCCCGCAACTGTGCCAGCAAGGTGATCAGCCGACCCAGGTTCACGTCGTCCAGGGCCGCCTCCACCTCGTCCATGATGTAGAACGGGCTGGGTCGGGCGCGGAAGATCGCCACCAGCATGGCCACCGCGGTCAGCGACCGCTCGCCGCCGGAGAGCAGGGACAGCCGCTTGATCTTCTTGCCCGGTGGGCGGGCCTCCACCTCGACGCCGGTGGTGAGCAGGTCCTCCGGCTCGGTGAGGATCAGCCGCCCCTCGCCGCCGGGGAAGAGCACTGTGAACACCTGCTCGAACTCCCGCGCGGTGTCCTCGAACGCGCTGGCGAAGACCTCCAGGATCCGCTCGTCCACGTCCTTGACCACGGTGAGCAGGTCCCGGCGGGTGGCCTTGAGGTCCTCCAGCTGCTCGGAGAGGAACTTGAACCGCTCCTCCAGCGCGGCGAACTCCTCCAGCGCGAGCGGGTTGACCTTGCCGAGCAGGGCGAGTTCGCGTTCCGCCTTCGCGGCCCGCTTCTCCTGCACCGGCCGCTCGTAGCGCACCGGCTCGGGCACCGGCAGACCGTCACGTTCGGCCGCCGCGACATCGACAGGGGTGGGCGGAACGGGCTGAGCCGGGCCGTACTCGGCGACCAGCGTCTCCACGTCCAGCCCGAAGTCCTCGGCGGCCTTCGCCTCCAGCTGCTCGATGCGCAGCCGCTGCTCCGCTCGGGCCACCTCGTCGCGGTGCACCTGGCTGGTCAGCCGCTCCAGCTCCGCGCCGAGCCGCTTGGCGGCCCCGCGTACCTCCTGAAGCTCGGCCTCCCGCGCGGCGCGTTCCAGGGCGACCGCGTCGCGGTGCTCCTCGGCCGTCGCGATCGAGGTGGTCAGCCGGGTCAGCGCCTCCCGGGCGCCACCGGCGACGGACCGGGCGATGCCCGCGCCCCGGGC
>NZ_JBEXHP010000027.1:0-62508 GCF_040607895.1 Micromonospora sp. NPDC005220 | reverse complement strand
GAACGAGCTGTGGGAGGAGGGCAAGAAGGACCACCTCTGGATCGCCGGCGCCGCGCTGGCCACCATGGGTGCGCTCGGCTCGCTGCTGACCCTGGATGTTTGTCAGCTTGCGGCTCTTCGCCGCCTGCTGGTCGGCCTTCTTGGCCGACTTCTCCTTCGCCGAGGTCATCGTCCCGGCCGCGGCGAGACCGGGCGGAATGACCGGTCCACCGCCGATGGCCTCGACGTCCCAACCGACCCAGAACCGTCCGCCCTGGTCCGCCTCGAAGGTGAGCGAGATGAAGACCGTCCCGCCGGGCGGCAGGCCGCCGACCGGCAGCGGTGCGGTGAGCGTGGTGGAGAGCCCACCCCCTGGCGGATCCTGCGCTGGCGAGTCCATGGACAGGTTCCGCACGGTCACCGTCTGCCCACCGACGGTGAAAGTGTCGGTGGGCGTGTCCGGGTTGACCAGCCGAAGCTGTGCCGGGTTTGGTGGCGTCGGCTTACCCGGGATGGGTGCGCCGTTGACCTGGCTGAGCGTGGAGATGCGCAGCCGCAGCAGGGTGGCCGGGGTGACGCCCCGGTTGGTGATGCCCCGCCGGACGATCAACCGCTTGGGGTTGGCCGGGGTGGCATCGACGATCTGCTGGTTGGGGGCCTCGTTCGCCGCCTTGGTCGGGTCGAGCAGGGTGGTCTGGAGGATGGTGCTCTGCTCGAACGGCCCGAACTGGCGCAGCGGCGACGGCGAGCCGAGCGCCGACTGCACCCCGTTGATCGGGCCGAGCGTGGTCGCCACCAGCCGGAAGTCGGCCACGTTGTTGCGGGTGTCCTGCGGAACGCCGAAGACGCGCAGGCGCACCCAGGCGTTCTGCACGGTGGGCGGGCTGGTGAACGCCGGCAGCGGGGTGCCGGTGAACCAGCCCGGCAGGCTGCCGGCCGCATCGGTGATGGTGTTGGCGGCGTCGGGCACCCGTAGCCGCAGGCCGGTCGCGCCGGTGTTCGGCACCGGCCCGAGGGTGGGCACCACCAGGTCGGCCGGGATGCTCGGGAAGGAGACGTTGTAGCGGTTCGTGCCGATCAGGTAACCGACCCGGGGGGCGATGGTGGTCGCGGTGGTCGGGATCTCGATGGACACGCCGCCGGGCGCCTCCACCTTGAGCCCGGGCAACTGCATCGGGATCGAGGTGTTGTTGTAGAGCACCACGTACTGGTCGAACTGCCCGGGCGTGTTGGCCACGCCGGACTGCCGGAACTGGTCGATGAGCAACTGCCCGGCCACGCCGTTCACCTGCACCGGCACGGTGTTGGAGATGGCCTCGGCGTTGGTGTTCGTCGAGTCGTACTGGACGAAGATCTGGTTCAGGCCGAACGCGGGCAGTTTCAGGGTGAAGGTCGCCCGACTGAACGAGACCGGCATGGTGCCGAGGTTGACGGTGATGCCGGTGCGCTGCCTGTCGAAGATGGTCACATTGCCCTGGACCTCACCCGGGCCGAGCGTCGCGGTGAGGGTGACCGGGCTGTCGAAGTTGACCGAGGCGGCGCTGGCGGTCAGCGTGACCACCGTCTGCGGCTGGACCACGATGCGGATCTGCTCGACGTCGCTCAGGCCGGCGGCGTCGGTGACCCGCAGGTCGGTGCCGAAGGTGCCGGCGGTGGTCGGTCGGCCGGAGATCGCGCCGGTGACCGGGTCGATGCTGAGCCCGGGTGGCAGGACGCCGCCGGCGAACGACCAGACGTACGGGGCCACCCCGCCGACGACCGTCGGCCGCAGCGCGTACGGGGCGTTGACCTCCCCCAGTGGCACGGACGGGATGACGATGGTCGGGGCCGGGGTGACCGAGATGGTGATCAGCCGGCTGCCGATCTCACCGGTGCTGCCCACGGCCCGGACCACGAAGGCGAAGCTGCCGGCCGTGGTCGGGATGCCGGAGATGGTGCCGGTGTTCACGTTGATCGTCAGCCCGGGCGGCAGGGCGCCGTAGGTGATGGAGAACGTCCACGGGGCCACCCCGCGAGAGACGCCGACGTTCTGGCTGTAGGCCACGCCGACCTCGGCGTTGCTGCCGTTCCAGAACACCCAGGGCGACTCGTTCGGGATGACCGGGTGCGACGGCGCGGACTCCGGTCCGAGACCCTGGCCGGTCAGCGCCGCGATGGTGAAGGTGTAGGTCAGGCCGGCGGTGAGACCACCCACGGTGGCGGTCAGCGGCGCGGCAGGCACCGTCTGCGACGGCTGCTTCACCGCGCCGATGTACGGGAAGATGATGTAGTTGGTGATCGGTGAGCCACCGTCGGAGACCGGAGGGCTCCAGCTGACCACGGCGGTGTTGACGTCGGCGGTGACCGCGCGGATGGTCGGGGCGCTGGGCAGGGCGAGCAGCCTCGGCGGTGCGGAGCGCTTGCTGGCCGGGCCGGTGCCGGCGGCGTTGCGCGCGGCGACCGTGAAGGTCCAGGTGCCGGTAGCCGACGGCAGCTTCACCGTCGCGCTCGTCTTCCCCGCGGCGACGGAGGTCGCCTTGGCCTTCTTGCCGTTGCGGTAGGGCGTGACCACGTAGCCGGTGAGCGGGCTGCCGTTGGCCTTCGGGGCCTTCCAGGTGACCACCGCCTTCGTACCCTTGCGGGCCGCCTTTGGTGTGGCGGGCGCGGACGGCACGCGGAGCTTGACCGGCTCGGCGCTCCGGTCATCCGGTCCCACCGGCGCCATGTGCTGAGCCGGTGCCTGTGACACGGCGGCGCGTGCCGGTTGGGCGCTGCGGTCCGGGGCGCGTGCCCCGGCGGTGCTGGGCACCGCAAGGGCCGACGCGACCAGCAGGGCGGCCATCGCCGACCCCACAAGTGCGCGGAGACGAGAAGAGGGTGACATCGAACCTACCTTTCGGGGTGGCAAGGCACGGTGCGCGAGGCGGATGGCGGCGGACACGTGGACGCGCCACAAAACCCGGGCGGGTGACCGGGTGTCGGGAGAGGACGAATCCGAAATGGACTCGTTGGCATGGAAATATATAGCTCCTCCGGAATATCATGTTTTCCCAGGTCAGAGCCCTTTTACTGGTCCTGTTCGGCGCATTCTGTCCTAGTCCGTTCGGTTCGCGGACAGGTCGTGGCGGTCTCGGCCACTACCATGCAAGTTCTCCCACCGGCACCTTTTCACGGCGCTACTATCCGCATGTCCGTTTCTCCGAGACAGAGGAGCTTTGATGATCAATTCGCCCGTACCCGAGCCATCGGACGAGACTCCGAAGGGCTACCAGCCGCCGAAGCTGCGCCGGCTCGGCACGCTGGCCGAGCTGACCCGGGGCGGCTTCCCCGGCGTCACCGACGCCGACGGCCAGTCCGGCGTCGAGGGATCGATCTGACCTCCACGTCCACTGCTCGATCCCCGGCCGTGCTGCGTCTCGACGGTGCCGGACGCGCCTTCGGACGGCGCCCGATCTTCTCGGGTCTCGACCTGGAAGTCGCGTCCGGCGCCCGACTGCTGCTGGCTGGCGGCAACGGCGCCGGCAAGACCACGCTGCTCCGCTGCCTGGCCGGCACCCTTGCGCTGAGCACCGGCCGGGCCACGGTCGCCGGCCATCCGGCCGGCTCCCTCGCCGCTCGCCGCCTGGTCGGCGTCGCGCTCGCCCCGGAACAGACCCTCTGCGGCGGGCTGTCCGGGCACGACAACCTGATGCTGGTGGCCCGGATGCGGCTACCCCGGCGGCAGGCCACCGCGGCGGTCGCCCGCATCGAGGACGAACTCGCCATCAGTGAGTACGCCAGCGTCCCGGCGAACCGCTGCTCGGCCGGGATGCGGGCCCGCATCAGCGTCGCCCGAGCCCTGCTCGGCGATCCGTCGGTGCTGCTGCTCGACGAACCCTGTCGGTCATTGGACACCACGGCGCGGATGCTGCTGTGGGCCGCACTCGACCGTCGACCGGGCCTGACCTGCGTAATCGCCTCTCACCTGGCCGAGGACCGACCACGCTGCGACCACGTGCTGGCGATGCCGGCACGGGAGACCGTGTCGGTAGCGGCCCAGCCTCGTTGAGAGCTGAAGTAGCGTCTTCTCGTCTCTGCCGCTTGGCCCAACCGCCTGGCCGAGTGGCTTCCTCTGGCGGGCGCCGCCCTCATGGCGACGAGGGGGACAGCTTGCATCAGCGGGTCGAGACACCGGCTTCAGTCATTCGGCAGGAGTTCGTCACCCACGAGGTCTCGCAGGCACACGATGTGATGCGCCAGCGGTGCGCGGGGCTTGAGGTACGGCCGCGGAGCATCCCAGCACCATTCACGTACCGCGAGACGAGGGTCGACGTCGGGCCGATCCTGGCGAGCCGGGTGCAGTGCGGCGCCGACCTTGAGATCGATCTCGAGCCACTGAGCGACCTGCTGCTCGTCGCCGTGGTGACAGGTCGTGCGGTGGTACGGGATGGCCGGGAGGAGGTACGGGCAGGTCCCGGTGAAGTACTCCTGCACAGGACCGGGCGCCCGCTCATCAACGTCGGTCAGCAGTTCGACCTCTACAGCATGAATCTGGACTCACGCACGGTGACCGAGGTGGCCGTCGAGCGGACGGGCATCGACCCCGGGGATTTCCGGTTCGAGGCGATGACACCCGTCTCCAGCGAGATGGGTCGGCTGTGGCACGACAGCGCGACCCACCTCTATTCGCTGTTGACCGGTCCCGCTGAGGCGTTGGAAAACCCGCTGGTGATCCGCGCCGCCATCGACCTTGCCGCCTCCGCCGCGCTCGCCTGCTTCCCGAACTCGGCGATGACGATGGCCCACCGGATCGACGCCGGCCCGCTACCGGCAGGCCCGGTGCGTCGCGCCGTGTCATTCATCGAGACGCACTGCCACCAAACGATCACCATCACCCAGGTCGCCGACGCCGCCCGCGTCACACCCCGCGCCCTGCAGGCGGCGTTTCGCCGCCACCTCGGCACCACCCCGACGGCATACCTGCGGCGGACACGGCTGGACCACGCCCATCGGGACCTGCTCGACGCCGACCCGACCAACGGTGACACCGTGACCGCGATCGCGCACCGCTGGGGCTACCTGCACGCGGACCGCTTCGCCGTCGACTACCGCGCGGCGCACGGCCGCTCCCCCAACGACACCCTGCACGCCTGATCGGGCCGCGCGGTGTTCGCGCTGGGCATGTCGAACCCGACTCCGGTCAGGCGTCCCTGCGTGGGACGCTACGTCCGCCGAGTGCGGACCGAGGCGGCCGCGCACCTGCTGGCCGACCCGGGTGCCACCACCATCAACCAGTACCTCGCCGCCGGCCTGCTCGACGAGCTGCGGCTGCACATCGTGCCGTTCACCCTCGGTGCCGGCGTGCGGCTGTTCGAGGGCGTCCCGCCACTGAACCTCGAACAGCTGACGGCGCGGGCGGCGAGTTCGGTCCTGCACGTGACCTATCGCGTGCTGCCCTGAAGCAGTAAGTCACCCCCTCCCCGTAGCCTGCCCGGCGAGCTGACCGAGAGCCGTCGTACGAGGGAGAGCGTGGTGTCCGCGATCGCGTCACTGACCCTGGTCCCCAGGGACAGCATCACCGAGCTGGCCCACCTGGCCCGCGCATCGCCGTCGTCGTTCCACTCGTACCTGACCGAACACGGGAGCAGGGCGCGGCAGGAGTACGAATGGTCCGGCTACTGCATGCTGTACGTCCTGACCTACCTGGAGGAGCGCGGCATCGACCTCGAGCGGTCGGAGTTCAATGCCGAGTCCGAGGCCATCAACAGCGCGTACGGCCTGACCGTCCTCATCACTCCCGCCCCGGAGTGGTTACTGAACCAGCTCGACCCCGCTGGGCACCGCGCTGATGAGTTGGCTGCCCACTTCGAGGAGATGGGGATGGACTTCGAGGAGAGCGGCACCGCCGGTCTGGACGGGCTGAGGCTGTTGCGCGACAGCATCTCCGAACTCCGCAACGACCAGGTGTTGCTGCTGCACATCGGCTGAGGGCCACCGAGCGCCCTGTCCGGCGACTCGAACCGACCGGATACGGGCCGGTTTGGGTCACGCGACGGCGGGAAACCCGCGACGCCGGAGGGTTCGGCAACGGGTCCGTGCATGCCGAAAACGGGGAGTCTCATGCGCTGGTTTCGCGCTGCCCGCGGCGCCTCCACGAAGAACGCAACCCGATCCAGCATCCCGATCGGCGCGGAACGAGATCCGAAGCGAACAGTCATTTTCAGCGACGCGGTCATCGCCATCGCCGTCACCCTGCTCGTCCTGGAGATCCAGCCGCCGAAGGACACCGAGCACCTGCTCCGTGGCCTGATCGACCTGTGGCCCTCATACGTGGCGTACGCCCTCACCTTCCTGCTGATCGGGCAGGTGTGGGTGAATCACCACGTCATGTTCGACCACATCCGCTCGGCCGACCGGATGCTGCTGCTGCTCAACACCCTGCTGCTGATGGTGATCGCGTTCCTGCCGTTCGCCTCGTCCCTCCTCGCCCGCGCGTTCGAGTCCGGCCACGGCAAGCAAACCGCACTGATCTTCTACGGAGCCACCTACGTGTTGGCCGCTGTCCTCTTCAATGTGATCTGGGAGTACGCCAGACATGGCCGTCGCTTGCTGACCTCCACCACCGACAACGACACCGCCTTGGCGATCAGCAGACGTTTCCGCCCCGCACCGTTCTGGGTCGTCGTCGGGACCGCGCTGGGCGCCCTTCATCCGGTCGTCGGCCTCGCGGTGGTCATCGCGTTCATCCCCTTCTACTGGCTGCCGATCAAGGGCGAGGTCGCCAGCATTCAGCGCACCCGCGAGCAGAGTCCCGGCGTCCCATAGGTAGAGAGCGGCCTTCTACGTCGCGATTGCGCCGTTCGTCCGCTCGGGCACCGTCCAGATCGAGGGCGAGGACGGCGCCCGCTGGTCATACACCTACGCGAACGGGCAGATCACCCAACAGGGTTGGAACGGTTCCATCGAGCCGTTCGGCGAGTATGTGGACGTCCCATAGGTGCGGCTCACTCACCGCCTGCCAGGGCTTCGGAGAGCGGATCTCCTCGCCGGACAGTTTCCCAAACCGGCCGCTGGGGCTCGTCGTTGTGCACGACGAGGTCGGCGTGCTGAGTCGGGCGGACCGTAGCGAAGTAGAGCTGCTGCGAGGGGATGTAACGCTCGCGCCAGCGTCGTTCGATGTCGGCCCGAGTTGACGCCCGTTGCTCTCGGATCACGGCACGATCCACGGTCTTCGCCAGTGCCGTTGACACGAAGATGCGCAGGTCCCACCGGTCAAGCAGTTCCGGGCGCAGGAGGAAGACGCCGTCGAAGACGAGCACAGCGTTGGCCGGGGCGGTCATGACCGGCGGGGACACCACAGCGTCCGCTCTGTGGTCGTAGACCGCGGGTTGGAAGCGTCGATCTCCGCCCGGCCCGAGCGGATCGAGCAGAACCCGGTTCAACGCGTCATGGTCGTGGGTGTCGTAGTAACAGCCTTCGGCCGAGTACTCGCCGCGCGGATAGCGCTGTGCCCGGGGGAAGAGGAAGTCGTCGATCGTGGCGCGGATGACGTCGCGGCCCTGTTCGCGCAGGACGACGGCCAACTCGTCAGCGAGGGTGGTCTTGCCAGCGGCGGGCGCTCCGTCGACGGCAACCCGCAGCGGGTGGGCGACCGTGACGGACCCGACTGCCTCAGCCAGGCGTCCGATCAGCTCGTCGCGGGTGCCTTGCAGCATGCCACCCGTCCTGCCAGGTCAAAGGCGGCAGGCACGTAGGTCTCGTCGACGAACCATCGGTCACCCGGGGAGTGGCGGGCGAACCGGGTGCCATCGGCCAGCAGCGGGGTGAACCGTTGCGCCCACCGGAACACAGTGACGTGGTCGACCTCGACACCGCGCTCAGCCAGGAGTTCCTCCACGTCCCGGTAGGAGAGGTTGTAGCGCAGGTACCAGCGGACCGCGACGACGATCACCTCCGCGGCGAACCGGAACCCGGTGAACGCCGACTTCGGCGGCGACCAGGGACGACGAGGACTCGACCGCTGCACCCGTCAAGCCTGCCGCGATCCCTGGGCACGAGCAACGCAACAGACCGACCGAGGCGATCTCACACGGCCCGTCCCCGCCAGGTCACCAATCGGTACCCGGGCCCACACACCTCGTAGGACGCCGCCGCGCCGGTGCGTTCCGCGGTCAGCGCATCGACGATGACGGCACCCGGGCGGGCCCGCTGGAAGGCCTCCTCTCCCTGCGTCAACACGTCCCCGGCGAGGATCGGACCGGTGGCTCCCGGCGCCGCGGCGTTCTCCGGGGTGCAGCGGTCCGCCCACCCCGAACCGACGATGGTGAGCGCCGACCCGGCCAGGTCCGCGTCGTCCCGCTCCCGGTGGCGCCGGATCGCCGTGGCGGTGTCGAGCGCGCGGCCGCCGGGGTCGCTGCCGGTAAACATCGCCATCGTGACGGCCCTGATCCGCCAGACGACGAGACCGCCGCACTCCCGGACGGCCTGTCTGACGCGCTCGTCGTCGGCGCGGCGCAGCTCCGGGCGCCGCATCACGACCAGGATCGACACGTCGGCGCCGACCCCGTCGGTCAGCTCCCGGACCTGCTCCAGCCGTCGCCGCTCCGCCCGCAGCCAGGGGCCGGGTTCCAAACCCCAGGTGCTGCTCAGCCGGTCCGCGATCCGGTGATACGCGATCTCCGCCTCCGGCCGGTCACCCGCCGCTGCCAGGGCGGCAATCTCCAGGGCGCACCAGGACTCGTCCATCGGGTGAGCCGCGGCCAGGTCTTGCAGCCGTCGAATCCGGCCGCCCGGGTCCGCGCCGGCGGCCAGCGCCCAGCGATGGTGATCGTGCTCGATCAGGGCCCGCAGTTCGCGCAGCGCGACGATTTCGGGCCAGTCGGCAGCGGTTCGGGGCGCCGGGACGGCCGTAGCGCCGTCCCAGAGACGCAGCGCCTCTCCCGACCACTCTGCGGCGGCCTGCAGGTCCCCCCGTCCGGCGGCATCCTGGGCCTGTTCGTGAAGGTGTTCGACCACCAGCAGATCCGTCCCGCCAGCCGGGGCCACGAGCCGTACGCACCTACCGCCGGCCGAGCGCTCGATCCGGGTCGCATCGTCGCCCGGGATCCGCAGGGCCAGGTCGAGCTCGCGGATCGCCCGCTCGATCTTCGCCGCCGCCGCGGCGTCGAGGTCGCGGTCCCAGACCCCGCGCGCCATCCGGTCGGTCGAGACGTACCGGTTCACCGACAGGGCCAGCAGGGCCAGAACGTCGCGGACCCACCAGCTGGACAGCTCGACCGGTACGCCGTCCCGGAGCACCCGGGCGGCACCGAGGACCTCGATTCCGACGACCTCAGAAGATCGCGGTCTCACCGGGACGCACCTCCTCGGCGCGAGCCTCGCAGAGCTCAACAATCTCACCTGCGACCCACGACGTGACCCGGCCCGGTCCGTCCTCCCGCACGATGTGCATCACCGGGCCGGTCGTCACCACGCACGCGAACCGGGCGCCGTCGCGCGGGCCGGAGCCGTCAGCACCGGTCCCGGTGAGGTCGCCGGCCCGGGTGCGGTCCGGCGAGTGCGCCCGGTGCAGGGCGATGGCGCAGGCGGCGGCCCGGCTGGCCGGCCCGGGATCGGGGGCCTCCTCGTCCGTCAGGCCGAAGTAGGTGACCAGCGTTGCACCTCGCAGCTCTCCGACCACACCGCCGTGCTCGCGGACCGCTGCGCCGACGACGTCGCGCGCTGCTTCCGGTGGGCCAGGAGGGAACACTCGGACCGCCAGCACCGCGACCGCCCGGATCTCGTGGACCAGATCGGCGGAGGAGCCGATCGATCTCGACCTGGGGATCAAGGGACCGTTCGCGCCGTCCGACCGGCGGGCGGACCTCGGTGGGCCGCCGGACGGCGGCGGCACCCGGGACGGCGGTCCTGAGTCCATCGTTCTCCGTTCCTCATCGAGAAGGCGGCCGTGCAGGGCGCGGAACGCGTTACTCGGTGCCCGGCCGGTGGCCTCGGTCAGGGTCTGGCGGGCAGCCAGGTAGGCCTCGGCTGCTTCGGCCCGCCGCCCGCACCGGTGCAGCGCGACGACCCGGGCACGGTGCAGCGCCTCGCGCTCCGGATGTTCTCCCGGCAGGCGGGCCAGGCGGACCAAGACCTCCCGGTACCGGTGCCGGGCGAGGTCCACCTCGATCAGGTCCTCGACGGTCGCCAGGCGTTGCTCCTCCAGCGCGGCCCGCTCGGGCCAGTCCATCCCGGCCAGCGCGAGGTCCATCATGGCCGGCCCCTGCCATACGCGTAGCGCCTGTCCGAACGTGATCGCCGCCGTGTCGAGGTCCCCGGCGCCGAGCTGCGCACGACCACGCTCCCGCAGCGATGCGAAGTCCGTCAGATCCAGCGAAGCGGCCGGGGCGCCGAGGACGTACCCGCCGGCTTCGGTATCGATGTTCACCTGGTCGCCGGCCTGGAACAGACGCCGCAGGCCGGACACCACATTGCGGGCCGACGCCAGCGCGGTCGGCGGCGGTGGGTCGCCCCAGACGCGGTCGATCAGCAGGGCCGGAGCGACGGGGTGCTCCCGGTGCAGCAGCAACAGGGCGAGCAGCGCTCGGGTCCGCAGGGACCGGACGGGTACGGGCCGGCCGTCGCGGAGCACTTGGACCGGTCCCAGGAGCGAGAACGCGATGCCGGGCTGCACGCCTCTCCTTCGATCTCGGTAGCGAAATGCCCGAACCGTAGCGTGGTCCGGCTGCACAGCAGGCTTCGAGCAGGTTACGCCCCGGAGCCCAATCGGCGTCGCGGAGTAGAAGCAGTGACCAGCAGTGGTCAGCAGTGAGCACTCCGGTGACCTGGTGGCCCTCCCGGTGTGCCGGAAATCTGAGGCGTGTCAGCCGTCCGGGCTGACACCCGACGAGGGAGGAACATCCGTGAAGTTGTGGAGGAGTACGGCCGTCGCAACGGCCCTGCTGACCGGTGCCGTGCTGGTGCCCGGTCTGCCGGCCGCGGCCGCGCCGATCGAGCCGGCAACCGCCGACACGGGCATGGTGACGATGGCCGGGGGCAGTGTCTCGGTCCTGGACGGGGCCCTGGGGATTGCCAACCAGATCTTTTCCATCGTGCAGGAGCAGGTGCGGCTGCAGATCAACCGCGAGGGGCTGGTCCGCGCCCTGCGCGAAACGGCCTGGTACAAGACCGGCGAGAAGCACAACATCATCGTCATGGTGGCCCCGAACGGGTCCTGGGAGGGCCGATTTTCCTGCCACCTGGTCGGCAAGGTCTCGGACGCCGTCTACCGCTACCCCGGCTACCCCCCGTTCCGGGTGGTCGCGTTCTCGCACGGCACCGTCAAGAACGAGGGCGAAGGCGGCTACATCAACTGGGCCTACCGCGGGTGGTTCGACCGCAACGGCATGACCGTGCACTTCCGCAAGCCGTGACCGCGGGCCTGCGCGGGAGCAGCTCCCGCCCGAGAATGCGCCGCGTCATCGGTGGTGCGGTGATCGCCGCCGCCCTCGTCCTGCCGTCCGTGGTCGCGGTGCAACCGGCCGCCGCGGGGGCTGTCACGGTGCCTGTCACGGTGTCGAAGTCCCAGGGTGTGCCCGGCGTCCGGATCGCGAAAAAGCTGTCGGAAATCTACGTAGTCGAACGGGAGGCCTTCACCCGGCGGGCGATCACCGTCGCCGACAACAACGACGAACACGCCTACAACGTCATCATCATGAATCTGGCGCAGGACTACAGCGTGCAGCTGACTGGCGTCCACTTCTTCGCCACCATGCAATTCGAGGGCGTCTTCTATGGCCTGTGGATCGCCGAGGGAGGCACGTTCCGGAACAAGGGCGACGGCGGCTACAACAACTGGGCCTTCGTCGGACAGTTCACCCGCTCCGGGCCGGACGGCAAGATCGTCCACTTTCACTGAGCCATCAGGAGGAGAACACACATGGCCACGATCCGGAAGAAGCTCACCCACACCGCGGTAGTCGCCTCTCTCGTCGCCGGCGCACTAGCGGGGACGAGTCAGCCGGCCGCCGCCGCCTGGAAGTCGTGCGACCTCGGCGTCAAGGTCGACGAGTTGCGCGGCTGGGACGTCAACAACAAGTACAACATCATGGTCTGGAAACTGAGCGCCCAAGAAAGCGTCCATTTCGAAGGCGTCGCCTTCACCGGTGGGACCTATACCAACGAGTGCGACACGGTCCGCAACAAGGCCAGTTTCCGCTGGGTGATGTTCGAGTCGGGCACTTTCGTGCGCAAGGGCGAGGGGGGCTACCGCAACTGGGCCTTCTTCGGCCGGTGGACCCGGCCCACCGACAAGAAGGTCATCTTCAAGCCCCGCTGACCCACCGTTTCGGAAGGACATGATGAAATCGATCAGCAACCGGCGAGCAGTCCTGCGCGCCACGGCCGTCGCACTGGTCGCCACGGCCACCGTGGCGGTCGGCGCCACCCCGGCCAACGCCGTGACGATCCACGAATGTCACCTCAATCACACCGTGGACGAGCTGACCCGGTTCGGCGACGTGACGAAGAACAACGTCATCGTCTACGCCGGCAGCGCCGAGGACTCTTCGCACTTCGAGGGCGTCGTCAGACGCGGCCACGAGATATACCCGGCTTGTCACGAGGGCGAAGATTCCTCGAAGACCTTCTACTGGGTCGTCTTCCGCGGCAAGGGAACCTTCGTCCGCAAGGGTGACGGCGGCTACCGCAACTGGGCCTTCTTTGGCGTCTTCGACCGGGTCAGCGACAAGAAGGTCGTCTTCCACGCCCGGTAAGGCGGCGACCCATTATCCATCGACAGTGTTCCATTAGCCCTCCGCCCGGATTCTGACCCCATGGGTGGTGGTGAGCACGGCATCCTGGCCGACCGGGTCGACCTGGCCGGCCGGGACGGCTTCGTCGGACGGCACGCCCAGCGCCACGAGTTCCATCGGGCGCTGGGCGGTGCGGCGGACACCCCGCGGATCTTCCTGGTCCACGGGATGGCCGGAATTGGAAAGTCGGCGCTGCTGCGGCAGTTCGCCGACGACGCCCGCGGGTCCGGGCGGAACGTCATCGAGGTTGACGGCCGTGATGTGGGCGGGTCGGTCTCGGCCTTCGCCCGGCGGGTTACGCCGGTGCGTCAGGGCGGCCCGGTGCTGCTCATGGTCGACGGCTTCGAGCACTGCCGCGGGTTGGAGACGTGGCTGCGGGAGGCGTACCTCCCGGGCCTGCCCGGCGACGCGCTGGTCGTCCTGTCCGGGCGGCACCGTCCCCAGCCCCGCTGGACGGTCGATCCCGGCTGGCTCGGCCTGGTCCGGAGGGTGCCGCTCGGGCCGCTGCGCCCCGTGGAGTCCGCCGCGTTGCTGGCCGGCCGGGGCGTCCCGGCCGGCCGGACTGCGGCGGTCCTCGGCTTCGCCGCCGGGCACCCGCTGGCCCTGGCGCTGGCCGCCGAGTCGGCCCGGGAGGATGCTCCCGCGGACGGCGACTGGGTTCCCGGCCCGTACGCCGTCCGGTCATTGCTCGATGATCTGCTCGGGCGGCCGCCCTCCCCGGCGCACGAGTTCGGCCTGCGCGTTTGCGGCCTCGTCCGGCACGTCACGGTGGACCTCCTGCGTGCCGGGCTGGACGCCGCGACGGCCACCGTGGTCTTCGACTGGCTCGGCGCCCTCACCGGGGTCACCCCGGCCCGGGCCGGTCTGCTCCTGCCCGCGGTGCTGCGTCACGCCCTGCGGGCCGACGGCTGGTGGCGCGACCCGGATGCGTACCAGCACCTGCGGTCCCAGCTGTGGAGCCGCCTGCTCGACCGGGCCGGGACGGCGCCGGGTGAGACCGTCCCGGAGCTGCTGCAGCTGATCCGGGCGGTGGAGCCGCTGGAGGAGGAGCCGATGCTGGTCGAACGGCCGTACACGGCGGACCGGCGTGCGGCCGTCCTGCGACTCGCCCGCGCCGACCTAGGCGACGAGCAGGCCGGACAGGTCGCCCGCTGGCTGGATCGTCAGCCGGAGGCCTTCCACCTCTACCACCGGGCCGGCAGCCCGGAGCCCCTGGCCTTCCTGGCCTGGCTGCACCTGCGCACCGGCGCCGACGACGGTGACGATCCGGATCTTGCCGTGGTCCGGGACCACCTCCACCGGCACGGACCGTTACGCGCCGGGGAGTACGTGGGGGTGGCTCGTTTCCTGGTGCCGGGCCCGTTCCGGGTCGGCGCCCCGGCCGAGCGGATCTACGCGGAGCTGCTGGGCGAGCGTGCCGGGCTGGTCGCCGGATTCGTCGTCCTGCCCGATCCCGGGCCCATGGTCGCCGCTCTGGAGCGGTTCGGCTTCACGCTGCTCCCGCCCGCGCCGGGTGCGGCGGCCCGGGCGACGTTCGTCCGGCAGCCGGAGCGGCGCGGGCTGTCCGACCAGGAGCACCAGGACGCCGTGCGGCGGATCCTGCGGGACTGGCACGACCCTGACGCGGTGGCGGCGAACCCGCTCGCCCGGCTGTACGGCGGCGGCGACGCTGTTCGTGACGCCCTGTGCGCGGCCCTCGACGCACTCGCCGCGGACGCCGATCGGATCCGGCAGCAGCGCGTCATTCGGGCGACCTACCTGGAGCGCCCGACGAGCCAGGAGGCGGCCGCTGCCCGGCTGGGCATCCCATTCAGCACCTACCGCCGGCACCTCAAGTCCGCGGTGCAGCAACTCGGGCAGATCCTCCAGGCTCAGCACGTCAACGCAGCCGCCAGGCCTGCCTCGGCCGTGTGCCTGCCCCACCAGCCCGTGAGCTTCACCTCTTAGGTCGTACGGGACCTTTTGCCAGGCGGGGCCCGTGCTGCGCGGTGCCCCCGGACGCCGACGTCGGGGTGAGCCGTCGATTTCGGTCGAGGCGAACGCATCGGCGCAGCCCAGAGAAAGATCCGCGACGCACCGTGTGGCGCTCACGTCGCCGCCGGGCACCGCCTCGTGTTGTCGGTGATGGCGGCTGCGAGAAGGAAACGCAAACGACGCCGATCCGACCAATGCGCTCCCGGTGCTGAATCAAGCTGCGGCTGCTTGAGTCGCTACCCCAGCTCTGCCGGTTGGTCGACGGCGGAGGCGCTGGCGCTAGCGCGGCGTTGACCCGTTGACCGAGCAACCGGAGCTGATAGTGGAGGTCGACGAACGCGTAGCGCAGTGGACCGGATGGCGGTTCGCCTTGGATGGTGTTGACGAGGGCGTCGATGTCGCGTCGTAGCTGACGAAGGTCGCTGGTGACGGCGTCGGCTGGCTTGCCGAGCGCGACGCCTGGACCGTCCAGGCGACGTCGGATGACCCGGCGGCCGTGGTGGCCTGGGCCTAGGAGCTGAGCCGCGACCAAGACCGAGATCATGAGGTATCACAAGCGCTACATCGCCGCGAGACGTTCCGCTCCAGCAAGCTACCGTCGTCAGCACAGCGCTGCCTTGACGCCAGGGAGGGTGGGGTGACCGAGATCGAGGACGCGTACTACGGCCTTCTTGCGATCGATCCGCCGCTACGCAGGCGGTGGTTGCTCGACCATCAGCCGGCCGCGGTTAGCCCCGTTCATTGGTGGTTCGCACTGGTTGAGGCAGCAACCTCGGATGTGCGCCGCCAGAACTGCGGATGGCCCACCCACCGACCTCAGGCCGACATGGCATTGGCCGTCTTTCTGATCGATCTGGCATCGGAACACGGGTTTCCGACGGAGCATGCCGTCGAGCAGCTCGCCTCGCTCATCACAGTCGCCCTCGACGCAGGTCAGCGGGTCCAGGACCTGCCGGACAATGCTCATCCGGACGCCGTCGCGCGCAGGGCTCTCGATAGCTTCGGCATGACCCAGGAACAGGCTGCCGCCCGCGCGACAACCCTCCGCGCGAGCCGGCTCAGCGAGGATGACTTCGTCCAGCCAGGTGAAGGTCCGGCGAGATGGCGAGCGCTCTCCCGGACCGCCGAGTACCAGGACTACCACCGGCTCCTCAACATCGACCGTATGCTGACCAACCTCGCACCCCTCGTCGACCACATGACCGACGCAGGCCTCGTTGATGAGGTACAGGCATGGCTTCGCATGCTCCCCGAGCTGGACCCCGTCCCTTGACCCCCAGGCAACCAACACAGATGGGTGACCTGCTGTTTCACAGGCGCTGAGCTGCGGGATGGGTCCTCCGGTGTCCATGCTCGTCCGTCGGCGTCCAACCCGATCGTCACCCGGTTAGTCACTCACGCGTCGCGCCTGCGGCTCTGCTCCCTCACCTCTGCCGCGCAACTGAGCAACGACCTAGCCAGCGCCTCCGCCCGGTCCGCCGACAACCACAACGAGCCGTGCGGCACGTCGTCATCGGGACCGGCCAACCCTTCCGTCAGAGTCTCCGCTGGCACTTCGACGTCCAACCGAACGAAATGACGCCCTCTGCTGTAGTCGACGAAGGCATCCAGGTACCGGTCATCATCGAAGGTCACCGCCGCATGCTGCCACGACAGCGATCCCCACCTCACCCCCTCAGCCTCGACCGCTTCGTCCCGAACGAATGATCGCTGTTGGTTGAGCTGGACCATCGAGCGAGCTGAGCTGCTGGAACACTCCGTGGGTGTCCGTCTACGTCCGCTGGCGTCCACATCCGTCGTCACTCAGTTCGTCACACCTACCAGGCAGGCTGGCGGTTCTGACTCAGGCCGGTGCAGCATCGGCCTCGCGAACCTGGAGGAAACCGTGGCGGTCACCGCCGATGATCTCGACGCAGCGATGTCCAGCGTTGTTGCCAGCCTACGACCAGCGACCGGCCTCGACTGGTTCGCGCGGGCAGGCAGCCTGGAGTGGGACTGCTGGCACACCGCCGAGCACATCGGTGATTGCCTGATGTCCTTCGCGGGTCAACTCGTGGCCCAGCCGGAGAAGCGGTTTGTACGCTTCATGGCAAACGCTGACAAGGACGCTTCCCCAGAAGAGGTGCTGGCGTTCGCCGAGGCGGGTGGCCGCATTTTGGCAGCTACCGTACGCGCGTCCGGACCGGATGTTCGGGCCTACCATCCCACGGGCCAAGCCGATCCGGAGGGCTTCGCCGCGATGGGGTGCGTGGAGACGTTGCTGCACGGCGATGACATCGCCCAGGGCCTCGGTCTCGCCATCGATCCACCACGTGACGTCTGCACCCGGGTCCTCGCTCGACTGTTTCCCGAAGAAGCGCAGGAACTGGCCGCCGTCGAATCGTGGGCGGCACTGCGCTGGTCCACCGGCCGGATCGAGCTACCAGGACGCCCCCAGCTGAAGGAATGGCGCTGGCGGGGCGCTCCGCTAGGCGAATGACCCCATGAGACGCGATGCCATCCTCACTGTCTGCCGTCGACCCGCCCTCCTGGAAGCGCGGACTGAGGGCGTCGGCCCGGACCTTGGCGCGGTCCGTCCGGGTCGTCGGCAGCATGGCTGGCCAGGGAAAACGGCTGGTGGGGCGGGCGGGACTCGAACCCGCGACCGAGGGATTATGAGTCCCCTGCTCTAACCGGCTGAGCTACCGCCCCCCGAACACCGCGCCGGATCTTATCCCGCTCGGCGATCCGCAGCCAGCACCGAGCCGGCCGGCGCGCACGCCCGCACCAGCACGATGGGCTACAGGAATATAACAGCGTGCTCGGGTACGCCTGTCAGCCGACGCGCAGCTGGTCCAGCACGGCGCCGGCGGCGCGCCAGCCGCTGGTGAGCGCGCCCTGGATCGATGGGCTGTCCCGGTGGTCACCGGCCACGAACAGGCCCTCCCCCAGCGCCACCGGCTTGCGCAGCCGGCCCTGCGGTGGCGGCGCGGCGGGCAGCGCTTGCGGGACAGCCACGGTGGTGAGGTGGGTCCAGTCGGCGGTGGAGCGGCCGTACAGTCGGGTCAACTCGGCCCGGATGGTCGGCTCGGGTGGGGCCTTCGGGCCGACCACCGAGGTGGCGACCAGGTGGCGTCCGGTGGGCGCGTACGTCGGGGCGGCGTTGCTGAGCACCACAGTGTTGGCGACGAGTTCGCGGCGGTCGCCGTCGACGAGCAGGATCGGTTCGGTGAGCGGCGGCTCGGGTGCGCTGTGGTAGTAGGTGGTGTAGCTGTGCATGCGTACCGTCGTCAGGGCCGGCAGCAGCGCGGCCGCGGCGGGCGGGTCGACGGCGACCACGACGGCCCGGCAGCGGATGTCGCCGGCCTGGGTGCGGACCCGGCCCGGGGTTACCTCCGCGACCGGGGTGTCCCGGTCGAGCAGGTCGGCCGGCAGCGGCTCGGCGATGGCCAGGGGCAGCGCGGCCATCCCGTCGGCGGGTAGGCCGATCCGGCCGCGGGCGAAGGAGCGCAGCACCATCGCCAGCACGTGGCTGGAGGTGGCGAGTTCCCGGTCGATGAACACACCGGACAGGAACGGGCGTAGCAGCTCCTCGATGATCGCGTCGGAGAGTCCGGCGCGGCGCAGCGCGGTCTCGGTGCTGGTTTCCGGCGCGGCGAGCAGCCGGGACGCGGGCAGTGTGGCGCAGCCGGTGGCGAGCGCGGCGAAGCGCAGCCGGTCGAGCAGGGAGCCGACCCCGGCGAGCGCGGTGCCGGGCCCACCGGTCGGTTCGCGCAGCGGGTTGACCAGGCGCAGCAGCTTGTCGCCCTTGCGGACCAGCACCCCGGAGGTGAAGTAGCCGAGGTTGAGCTGGTCGGTGTCGAGCAGTGTGCCGAGCCGGGGGTAGGCGGTGTTGAGCACCTGGAAGCCCCGGTCGATGAGGTAGCCGTCGACCACGTCGGTGGCGACCCGGCCACCGAGCCGACCCTCCGCCTCCAGCAGCCGCCAGGGCACGCCGGCGCGGTGCAGCCGGCGGGCGGCGGCGAGGCCGGCCAGGCCGCCGCCGACGATGACCACATCGGTTTCAGCCAGCACCGCGCGCCTCCCGCTCACCGTTCGCCCGGGACAACCGGCCCGGCCACCAGATCTTCGGCCCGATGTCGTACGCGAGTGCAGGCACCAGCAACGACCGGACGATGATGGTGTCGATCAGTACCCCGATCGCGACCGCCGTACCCAACTCGACGAGTATCACCAGTGGCAGCACGGCGAGGGCGGAGAACGTCGCGGCGAGCACGATGCCGGCGGAGGTGATCACGCCGCCGGTGACGGCGAGTCCGGCGAGCACCCCGGCACGGGTGCCACGCTTGACCGATTCCTCGCGGACCCGGCTCATCAGGAAGATGTTGTAGTCGATGCCGAGCGCGACCAGGAAGACGAACGCGAACAGCGGGAACGACGAGTCCACGCCGGGGAAGTCGAAGACGTGCCGGAACAGCAGCGCGCAGAGGCCGAGGGTGGCCGCGAAGCTGAGCAGCACTGTGGCGATCAGCAGCAGCGGGGCGAGCAGCGCGCGCAGCAGCAGGGCCAGGATCACCGCGATGACCACCAGCACCACCGGGATGATGACGTTCTGGTCGCGCTTCGCGGCGTCCGAGGTGTCCACGTTGATAGCGGTGAAGCCACCGACCACCGCGTCCGCGCCGGGCACCTGGTGTACGGCCACCCGCAGCTCGCGGATGGTCCGCTCGGCGCCGTCGCTGTCGGGTGGGTCGGCCAGTGTCGCCTCCAGCTGCACCCGCCCGTCGACGACCTTCGGGGCGGCGTTCGGGTCGGGCTGGCCGGTCTGTGGGCCGGCGGTGAGCGGGCGGACGTCAGCGACGCCGGGCACGTCCTCGGCCACCTGGGCGACCTGCCGGGCGCTCTGCTCGGTGGTGAAGATGGTGGCCGGGCTGCCGGTGCCGGCCGGGTAGTGCCGGGAGATCACCTGCTGGCCGTCCACCGAGTCGGTGCGCTGGGTGAACAGGTCGGACTGACCGAGGGTGGTGGCGCCGAGCTGGGTGAGGCCGAGCGTCAGCAGGGCCAGCACGACGGCGGTGCTCAACCAGATCGGTCGGGCGTGCCGGGCGACGAAGCCGGCGACGCGGCTCCAGATGCCGTGTTCGGCGCGCGGGTCGGCCTGGTCGGCTCGGGGCCGTCGGGGCCAGAACGCCCACCGCCCGCCGAGCACCAGCAGCGCGGGGAGGAAGGTGAGCATCACCAGCAGGGTGGCGGCGATGCCGATGGCGGCGACCGGGCCGAGCGCCCGGTTGGAGTTGAGGCTGGACAGCAGCAGGCAGAGCAGGCTGACGATGACCGTGCCGCCGGACGCGATGATGGCCGGTGCGGCGCCCTTCCAGGCGGTCTTCATGGCGCCCCAGGGCCGGTCGTGCCGGTGCAGCTCCTCCCGGTAGCGGGCGATCAGCAGCAACCCGTAGTCGGTGCCGGCGCCGAAGACCAGCACGGTGAGGATGCCCTGGGCCTGCCCGTTGAGCTTGACCACGTCCGCGTCGGCGAGCAGGTAGACGAAGACCGAGGCGAGGGCGTACGACATCCCGGCGGCGAGCAGCGGGAAGATCCAGAGGATCGGGCTGCGGTAGACGATCAGCAGGATGATCAGCACCACGACCAGGGTGACCAGCAGGAGTGGTCCGTCGATGGCGGAGAAGACCTCGATCAGGTCGGCGAGCAGGCCGGCCGGGCCGGAGACGTCCACGGTGAGCCCGTCCCGGTCACCGCCGGCGATGTCGCGGAGTTGCTCGACGACCGCGCCGATCTCCTCGCCCTCGGCGTCGCCCACCGGTACGACGACCTGGAGCGCCTGGCCGTCGTCGCTCGGGATGGGCGGGGGCAGCGGGGTGACCACGCCGGGGATCTCGGCGAACCGGGCGGCGTCGGCGCTCACCCGTTGCCGGTCCGCGTCGGTGATCCCGGAGGGCCGCTCGTAGACGACCAGGGCCGGGATGGTCTGCCGGTCGACGAACTCGCCGGCGAGGTCCTGGGCGCGGGTCGCCTCGGCGTCGGTGGGCAGGAAGGCCGCGTTGTCGTTGGTGGCGACCTCGCTGAGGCGCCCCGCGTACGGGCCGGCCACGGCGCCGATCACCAACCAGGCCAGCACGACCGCCGCCGCGATCAGGGTGGCCTTGCCGCCTCGTCCGGACATCCTGTGCACTCACCCCAAGGCTCGGCGCGTCGATCGACCCAGCGGGAGCCTCAGTCGACATCGCCCATCCTGCCCGGCACAAGAGCCCCAAGCAGCCCAAACATCGCATTCCGCCCCGCCGCCCCGCACCCTGCCCCCCGCGCCCTGCCCCCGCGCCCCGCGCCCCGCCCCCCGCGCCCTGCCGCCCCGCGCCTTGGGGGCGCCTACCGCCGCCAAGGTCACGCTCGAACCAGGATGTAGTGGCATCACCGACGCGCCGATGCCACTACAACAAGGATTTTGCGTGATCTTGTGGCCCGGGGACGGCGCAGCAGGCGGGGCGGCGCAGCAAGGCGGGGCGGCGCAGCAAGGCGGGGCGGCGCAGCAAGGCGGGGCGGCGCAGCAAGGCGGGTGGGGCACGAGGCGGGCGACGCCAGCGGCATCAGGGTCACGCCCGAACCGCGCAGTGGCCACGAAGCGCCGGGAAACCACTACCTCCACGACAACACCGTTGCGCTTGGCGAAGCGGCTGCCCGTCAACCCACCCCGCCCCGTCGATCATGGACTTGTGGTGGATGACAAAGCGCCCATGGAAGACCAATCCAGGCACCACAACTCCATGATCGACCGGGTTGGTGTGCCCTGGCTCCGCGATCTTGCGCCCCCGACACACGGAGCATCCCTATCCAGGTCGACCACCCAAAGCGCAAGATCGGCGCGGTCGGCTGCTCGGCGGCGCCCTCCCGGGTGGGAGTGTTACTCAGGGGGATACCTGGGAGGCATATTCATGCCTCTGAGGTGTGGCGCTCACCAGAGGACGCACCGCCCGACGGATGTGACCCTCGGGCCACCGATCTCTGGCCTGACGCAACGGTGTTGATCAGGGGTGTTGCTGCCACCGAACATGGGCGCATGGAAACGCCCGCCGGCATCAGGCCGACGGGCGTTGGGTGGGCAAGCTCCCCCGATTGGACTCGAACCAATAACCTGCCGGTTAACAGCCGGCTGCTCTGCCAATTGAGCTACAGGGGATCGTGCTCCGCGCGACTTCGGATCTCCCCGACGCCGTGCGACGGGACAAGAGTACAGGACATCCCCCGGTGGTGGTCCAGTGGGTTCCCTCCCCACCGTCGCATTGACAAACAGGGTAAATCGCCATCCCGGCCCAAGCATGCTTGAGCGGAGAGCAGGATGGGTAGTTAGCTGCGGACAGAGGACGCAGGCGCGAACAGGTCGCCTTCCGACGGGGCAACTCGCCGGGGTGACGGCGCGTCAGGTACGGAAGGAGCCGCCATGCGCGGAAAGATCATGTTTCTTGGCGGGCTGGCTGCGGGATTCGTCCTGGGCGCCCGTGCCGGCCGGGAAAAGTACGAAGAGCTCGTGGTCCGGGGCCGCAAGGTGCTCGACCACCCGACCGTCCAGGAGGCGGCCGGGGTCGCGCAGGCCCAGGCCAACAAGCTCTACAGCGAGGGCAAGGACAAGCTCGGCCAGACCAAACTGGGCGAGAAGCTGGGCACCGGCAACGGCAGCACCGGCAAGCAGGAGTTGACCGCCGCCGACGACGCGTTCGCCGGCACGCCCGCCACAGTGGGCGCCAAGACGGGCACCAGCACGGTCGGCACGACCTCCGGGTCGCCGTCGTCCACCAACCCCCGCACCAAGCCGTCCGGCTCGGGCACGAACGCCAGCACGCTCTGACCAACCGCACGTAGACGGGCCGGTCGCCGCAGGGCGACCGGCCCGTGGTCTGTCCGGGGTGCGGTCAGTCCTTGCTGCTGAACGCCGCGTCGAAGGCGGCGCTCGGTGCGTCGAAGGCGAGCCGGCGGACGAACTGCAACGCCTCCGGGGCGCCAACCAGCCGGTCCATTCCGGCGTCCTCCCACTCGACCGAGATCGGGCCGGTGTAGCCGATCGCGTTCAACGCGCGGAAGCAGTCCTCCCAGGGCACGTCGCCGTGGCCGGTGGAGACGAAGTCCCACCCGCGACGCAGGTCGGCCCAGGGCAGGTGCGAGGCGAGCCGGCCACGCCGGCCATCGCCGGTACGCACCTTCGCGTCCTTGCAGTCCACGTGGTAGATCCGGTCGGCGAAGTCGAAGATGAAGTTCACCGGGTCCAGCTCCTGCCAGACGAAGTGCGACGGGTCCCAGTTCAGCCCGAACGCGGGCCGGTTGCCGATCGCCTCCAGCGTCCGCTTCGTCGTCCAGTAGTCGTACGCGATCTCACTCGGGTGCACCTCGTGCGCGAACCGCACGCCCACCTCGTCGAAGACGTCGAGGATGGGGTTCCACCGGTCGGCGAAGTCCTGGTAGCCGCGCTCGATCATCGACGGCGGCACCGGCGGGAACATCGCGAGGGTGTGCCAGATCGACGAACCGGTGAAGCCGACGACAGTCTTCACCCCGAGCTTCGCCGCCGCCCGCGCGGTGTCCTTGATCTCCTCGGCGGCCCGCTGACGAACACCCTCGGGCTCCCCGTCGCCCCAGATGCGGCCGGGCAGGATGTCCTGGTGCCGCTCGTCGATCGGGTGGTCGCAGACCGCCTGACCGACGAGGTGGTTGGAGATCGTGAAGACCTGAAGGTTGTGCTTTGCGAGGGTTTCCTTCTTACGCTCGATGTACGAGTCGTCGGCGAGCGCCTTGTCGACCTCGAAGTGGTCGCCCCAGCAGGCGATCTCCAGACCGTCGTAGCCCCACTCGGAGGCGAGCCGGCAGACCTCCTCGAACGGAAGGTCGGCCCACTGGCCGGTGAAGAGCGTGATGGGTCGCGCCATTGTCCTTCTCCCCTGTTGTGATGGGGATTCCATGTGCGGACCGGGGCGAGGGGTGACCGGACGTACGCGGCGTTCGGGCGGTCACCGGTGGGTGCGGAACACACCTGAGCCCCGGCGGGTTGCGCCTCCCACCAAGTCACCGGCCACCAGCACGGTCGCCGACCCCACCCTATTTCCGCACCACCCCATCCGGGAAGCCCCGTCCTCGGCCGATCATTCGACCAATTCCTCGGGCGCGGGCAGGACAGCCCGTACGGTGAAGCCGCCTCCGGCGCGCGGGCCGGCGGAGAACGTGCCGCCGAGCCGCTCGGCGCGCCGGCGTACCCCGAGCAGAAGCCGCCCGGCGGCCTGGCTGCCGCCGCCTGACGGAGCGGGACCGGCGCCCTCGTCGCGGACCTCGATGGTGATGCCCGCGGCGTCGTAGCGGAGGCGGACCCCGACCGGAGCGCCCGGCGCGTGCCGGCACGCGTTGGTCAGCGCTTCCTCGATGATCCGGTACGCCACCACGTCGACCGGGCCGGGCAGCGGCCGGGGTTGCCCGGCCATCGTCCACCGCACCGGTTGGCCGGCGGTGAAGCCCTCCACCAACGCGTCGAGACGGTTCAGGCTGGGCGCCGGCTCGGACGGGTCGTCGGTCTCCTCCGCCCGGCCCAGCGCACCGAGCAGCTGATGGCCTCGCGCCAGCACCGTCCCACGCCACTGCGCGAACAACCCCATGCAGGTCAAGGTACGGCAGCCGGCTGTGAGCCGGTCGGCGGCGTCCGCGCAGTGTGCCTGCCTCCGAATGCCCCGGCAGCGGCGGGCCGGCGGGCGAAGCGGTGCGAGCGTGATGCCTCTGAATCATCTTGATGACTCAGAGGCATCACGCTCGTTGGAGACACCGCTCGTCGCGCTTGTGCCGATGCGAGTGGCCGGCGGGGGACGCCAACCGGGCACGTCGGCGCTCAGGCGGCTGACGCGGAGGGGCCGACGACGTGGGCCGCCGCCCCTCCGGGGTCAGTCGGTCAGGGCAGGGTCCACTTCTGGTTGGCCGCGTTGAGGCAGGTCCAGAGGTGCACGATGGTGCTGTCGGCGGAGTTGTTGCCGGAGACGTCCAGGCACTTGCCCGACGACGGGTTGCGCAGGGTGCCGTCGGACGCCGCCGCCCAGTTCTGCGCGCCGCTGCCGTTGCAGGTCCAGAGCTGGATCTTGGTGCCGTCGGCGGTGCCGCTGCCGGAGACGTCCAGGCACTTGCCGAGCGCCTTGATCGTCGAGTTCGGCGTCACGGTCCAGGTCTGCGCCGCGCTGCTGTTGCAGGTGTAGATCTGGATCTGGGTGCCGTCGGCGGTGGCACCGCTGCGCACGTCCAGGCACTTGCCGGCGAGACCCTTGATCGGGCCGACCCCGGTGCTGCCCCCACTCCCCTTGACCAGGGTGAAGTCGTCCACGTCGAAGAGTCCAGTGCCGCTACCGGTGAAGGTCAGGTAGAGGTTCTGGGTGCCGGACGGGACGTTGGACAGCGCCGTGGTGACGTTGGCGTAGGTCGTCCAGCTGCCGGTGTTGGGCACCGCGACCGTGCCGAGCACCGGGCCGGTCGCCGAGCCGGTGCGCACCTGGATGCTGCCACCCGCGCCGCCGGAGACGACCCGGGCCGTGAACGAGGTGACCCCGGTCAGGTCGACCCCGTTGTACGCGGCCCAGTCGCCCGGCTCGATGTAGCCGAGGGTCTGCCCGCCGTTGGCGCCCGCCTTGGTGAACGCGGAGACGCCGTTGGCCGAGCTGAACGCCTCGGCCTGGATCGTGGTGTTCCCGGTCGGCGGCGGGGTGCCGCCCAGCTCCTTGATCCGGATGTTGCGGAAGTAGGCGTCGTCACCGGTGCCGTGGTTCTGGATGCCGATGTGACCGGCGAGTGAGCGGACCGGGTTGGTGTTGGTGAAGTCGTTGATCTTCACACCGTTGAGGAAGATCTGTAGCCGCTCCCCCTCGACCAGCAGCTCGTACGTGTTCCACTCGCCCGGCGCGTTCAGCGCCGCGTCGCGGGCGGCGATGTCGGCCGACTTGAACGTGTAGACCGCGCCGGTGGTGCGATCGGTCGCGTCGGTGGCGTCGATCTGGATCTCGTAACCGTTGTCCACCGCCGACCACGGGTCACTCGACGGTGGGAACCCGATGAAGATGCCGGAGTTGTCGTCACCGGCCAGTTTCCAGTCCAGCTTCAGCGAGTAGTTGGTGAACTGCTTGGCGTTGTACCAGAACAACCCCATCCCACCGACCGAGGTCAGGGTGGCGTCGGAGTTGGTGAAGCTACCAGGCCCGGCCTGTGACCAGCCGGCCGTCGAGCCGTTGAACAGCGGGGTGTAGCCGGTCTCGGGCCGGCAGTCGGCCTTGCTCCGACCGGAGGCGTACCGGATGCCGCCGAGCAGGTGGTTGCGGAAGTTCGGCTCCGCGTACGACGCCTGGGTGTGCCCCGCGCCGGTGTAGAAGGAGCGGCCACCGTTGTAGCTCTTGCACCAGCTCAGCGGGTGGTCGGCGCCCATACCGCCGCCGGAGTACGACGACTCGTCCAGGGTGGCCAGCACGTGCGCTGTCGACCGGGCGTTGGTGCGGTAGTTGTACCACTCGTCGGTGCGGGTCCAGGTCTGCGGCAGGTGCCCGGTCGCCGCGTGACCCCGGTCCTCCACCTTGATGTTGGCCTGCTGGATCGCCGGGTGCGAGGCGAACCACGCGCCCACCAGGTTGCCGTAGAACGGCCAGTCGTACTCGGTGTCGGCTGCGGCGTGCACGCCCACGTACCCGCGTCCCGAGGCGATGTACGACTCGAAGGCGGTCTGCTGGCTGGCGTTGAGCACGTCGCCGGTGGTGTTGAGGAAGACGACCGCCTCGTACTGGTTGAGATTGCTGGTGGTGAACGCGGCGGCGTCCTCGGTGGCGGTGACGGTGAAGTTGTTCGCCGCGCCCAGGTCGCGGATGGTCTGGATGCCGACCGGGATCGCGTCGTGCCGGAAACCGGCGGTCTTGGAGAAGACCAGCACGTCGTACGGGGCGTCGGCGGCGCTGGCCGGGGTGGCCGGGGTGGTGCAGGCGATGACGGCGAGTGCGGCCATGGCCGCACCGAGGACGGGTCGCAGGCGTCTGCGCATATCGCTCTCCTAATTGCGGTTAGGAGGGGCCCCTCGCACCACACTAGGCGTTGTCGAAGGGCCCCTCCCGCCAGCTCAGGGCAGGGTCCACTTTTGGTTGGCGGCGGCGGTGCAGGTCCAGAGGTGGACCACCGTGCTGTCAGCGGAGCTGTTGCCGGAGACATCGAGGCACTTGCCCGACGACGTGTTGCGGAGCGTGCCGTCGGCCTGAGCGGCCCAGTTCTGCGCGGCGGTGCCGTTGCAGGTCCAGAGCTGGATCTTGGTGCCGTCGGCGGTGCCACCACCCGACACATCCAGGCACTTGCCCAACGACTTGATCGTGGAGTTGGGGGTGACCGCCCAGGTCTGCGCGGCGCTGCCGTTGCAGGTGTAGATCTGGATCTGCGTGCCGTCGGCGGTGGCGGCGCCCCGTACGTCCAGGCACTTGCCACCGAGGCCCTTGATCGGCCCGGCCCCGCCGGCCGGGGGCGTCCCGGTGACGAAGGTGAAGGCGTCCAGGTCGTAGAGCGCCCCGGTGCCCGACCCGGCGAAGGTCAGGTAGAGCGTGGTCGTGCCGGTCGGCGGGTTGGTGATCGTCCCGGTGACCGTGGTGAACGTTTCCCAGCCGCCGGTCACCGGGACCGTGGCCGAGCCGAGCACCGTGCCGGTGGCCGAGCCGGCCCGAACCTGGAGGGTGCCACCGGCGCCCGCCGAGGAGACCCGGGCGGTGAACGAGGTCACGTTGCCCAACCGGTACGGCTGGAACGCGATCCAGTCACCGTTGTTGATGTCGCCGACGGTCTTGCCGCCCTCGGCCGGGGTCTTGCTGAACACGTTGATCCCGGACGAGGTGCCGTAGAACTCGGCCTGGCGGTGCCGCGGCGGCAGCGTGTGCTGGGTGTGCGTGGTCAGCCCACCGGCGTCGGTGTACTCGGCGTCGAAGATCGCGAAGATGTTCGCCGCGTCGTCGTGCTCACCGTCGACCGGGATGGTGATCGAGCCCGAGCAACCGGTCTTCGAGGTGATCTGGTGCCCGTGCTGGTCGTGCCCGAGCACGTAGGTCATCTTGACCTTCGTGCAGTCGATGGTGCCGTCCTCCGGGTCGGTCACCGTGATGCTGTAGGGCACCGTGTCCCCGAAGCTGAACAGCTGACCGTTGCCCGGGTTGTTGATCGTGACCGTGGGCGCGGTGTTGCCGACGCTGATCTGCACGCTGCTGCTGCCGGTGGCGCCCTGCGGGTCGCGAACCGTCAGCGTGGCGGTGTAGGTGCCGTTGGTGCTGTACGTCTTCGACGGGTTGGCGGCGGTCGAGGTGGTCCCGTCACCGAACGCCCACGAGTAGGTCAACGCGCCGCCCTCGGGGTCGGACGAGCCGGCCGAGGAGAAGGCCACCGTCAGCGGGGCTGCCCCGGACGTGCGGTTGGCGCTGGCCACCGCGGTGGGCGCCCGGTTGCCGCCGCCGACGTAGTCGAAGCGGTAGAGCGCCGAGTTGGCGTCACCGTTGAAGTAGCCGGTGCCGTAGTCGAGCACGTAGTACGCCCCGTCCGGGCCGAACGCCGAGTCCATCACCTGCTTGCCGACCCAGGGGAAGGTGTCGATGGCACCCCGGGAGCCGTCGGAGTTGACGTGGATCGGCTTGATCCAGCCTCGGCCGAACTCGGTGGCGAAGAACTGCCCGTCGAACGACTGCGGGAACTTGGTGGTGGAGGTCGACGAGGCGTTGTACCGGTAGACCGGGCCGCCCATCGGCGACTCGGAGCCACCGCCGAACTCGGTCGGGGTGCCGGCGTCACCGGCGTACCGGATCCAGGCCGGCTGGGCCGGCGGCAGGGTGGTCAGGCCGGTGTTGCGGAACGAGTTGTTGGTCGGCCCGCCCGTGCAGTTGTACTTCGCGCCGCTGGCGTTTGTCGCGAAGTCCCACTCGTTGTACGTCTCGGTGGTGGTGTTGGTGCCGGTGCAGTACGGCCAGCCGTAGTTGCCCGGTGCGGCGACCCGGTTGAACTCCACCTGGCCGGACGGCCCGCGGGTGGAGCTGGTGGAGCCGGCGTCCGGCCCGTAGTCACCGACGTAGACCACACCGGTGGCCTTGTCCACGCTGATCCGGAACGGGTTGCGGAACCCCATCGCGTAGATCTCCGGCCGCGTCTGCGCCGTGCCGGGCGCGAACAGGTTGCCCGACGGGATGGAGTACGTGCCGTTGGCGTTCACCTTGATCCGCAGGATCTTGCCGCGCAGGTCGTTGGTGTTGCCGGCGCTGCGCTGGGCGTCGTACGCGGGGTTGCGGTTGGTCCGCTCGTCCAGCGGCGAGTAGCCGGCCGACTCGAACGGGTTGGTGTCGTCGCCGGTGGAGAGGTAGAGGTTGCCGGCCGCGTCGAAGTCAATGTCCCCACCGACGTGGCAGCAGATGCCCCGGCTGGCCGGGACGTCGAGTACGTCGACCTTGCTGGACTGGTTGAGCGTGAAGTCCGAGTTGAGGGTGAACCGGGAGAGCCGGTTGACGCCGTTCCAGGCCGAGAAGTCGGTGCCGGTGGCCGGCGCGTCGCCGCTGGGGGTGGAGAGCGGCGGGGCGTAGTAGAGGTAGATGTACCGGTTGGAGGCGAAGCCCGGGTCGACCCCGACGCCCTGCAACCCCTCCTCGTCGTGCGTGTAGACCGACAGGGTACCGATCACGGTGGTGGTGCCGTTGGCGTCGGTGCGGCGCAGGGTGCCGTTGCGGGCGGTGTGCAGGACCGAACGGTCCGGCAGCACCGCCAGTGACATCGGCTCACCCATGTCGGTCACGCCGCGGGCCAGCTCGACCTGCTGGAAGTCGCTGGCGACGATGGTGTGTGCCTGTGCGGGAGCCGAGCCGGCGGCGAGGGTGACAGTGCCGGCGGCGACCGCCAGCAGCAGCGCTGATCCGGCGGAGAACCATCGTCGGGACCGATGTCTGGGAGCGTCCTTCATGGACATGTGTGCTGTCCCTTCCTGACGAGTGACTGCCAGGCCGGGCGCGCGCCGTCGCGCCGGATGCCGTAGCGGTGGTGGGGGGGGTCGATGGGTTGCCGCGCCGCCGGTTCACCTCGACGAAACATTGTCGTGTTGGTCACGACACTAAGTCGCACATGTCGATGTGTCCATACCTTCCGGCGGTTCAGCATCAACTTTTGTCGATCTGATCGAAAGTAGCCGGTCAGGCGCGTCGGTCGATCGCCTGCCCGGCCAGCGCAACCAGGGCCGCGCGGGCCTCGTCGGCCACCATGGCACTCTCCAGGGCGGAGAGCGCGGCCTCGGTCCGGACCCGGATCATCTGCTCGATCCGCTCCCGCGCGCCGGTCGCCTCGATGATGTCGCGCAGCTCCGCCGCGCCCTCGGCGTCCAACGCCGGGTTGCCGAACAGCTCCCGCAGCCGGATGGTCTGCGGCCGGTCGGCGGCGCTGCGGGCCAGCGCCATCATGACCGTGGGCTTGCCCTCACGCAGGTCGTCCAGGACCGACTTGCCGGTGACCGCCGGGTCCCCGAACACGCCCAGGACGTCGTCACGGAGCTGGAACGCGTCACCCAGCGGGTCACCGAACTCGCCCAGTTGGGCGATCAGCTCCGGGCCCGCGCCGGCCAGGGCCGCGCCGATCTGCAACGGCCGGGTGACCGTGTACCGGGCGGCCTTCATCCGGATCACGGTGAGCGCGCTGGCCACCGAGCCGTCGCCCACACCCGAGACCAGGTCCAGGTACTCCCCCGCGATCACCTCGGTACGCATCAGCGCGAACACACCGTACCCCCGGTGCACCTGCTCGGTGCTCAGCCCGCACTCGTGGAACATCTGATCCGACCAGGCGGCGCAGAGGTCCCCGCAGAGCAGCGCGGTGTTGCGGCCGTACGCCTCGGGGTCACCGCGCCACGACGAGCGGGCGTGCAGGTCGGCGAAGAGCCGGTGCACCGACGGCTCACCCCGGCGGCGGTCGCTGCCGTCCAGGATGTCGTCGTGGATCAGCGCGAACGCGTGGAACAACTCCAGGGCCGCCGCTGCCACCACGATCGGGGTGCCGTCGGCAGCCCCCGCGCCGCGCCAGCCCCAGTAGCAGAAGAGCGGTCGTAACCGCTTGCCGCCGGCCAGCACGAACCGTTGCAGCGCGGTGAACACGCCACGCGGCGCTCCATCCGGCCAGTCCGGGCCCTGCCGGCCGAGGAACCCGGCCAGCTCGGCGTCGAAGCGCGCCCGCAGCCCGCTGGCGTCGGTGGGCGCGACGGTGACCGTCATGCCCCCTCCCCCGTACCGCCCGGGCTCAGCCCGGCCAGCTCCAGCAGCAGCGCCTTGATCTCGGTGGCGGCGATCTTGTCCCGGGCCGCTGTCGGGTCGGAGCAGAGCAGCACCGGGGCGTCGGCCGGGTCGTCCGGCAGCCGCCCGTGCGAGCCCCGCACCGCCCGCGCGCCGGCGTCCAGGCCGACAGCGCTCATCAGGTACCGCATGCCGAGCTTCTTGCGGGCCAGCGCGACCCCGGCCCGAGCCTTCGCGGCGCCGGGGTTGGCTGGATCGAAGAACAGCTCGGCCGGGTCGTAGCCCGGCTTCCGGTGAATCTCCACCAGCCTCGCGAAGTCGGGTGCCCGGGCGTCGTCCAACCAGTAGTAGTACGTGAACCAGGCGTCCGGCTCGGCCACCAGCACCAGCTCGCCGGCGCGTGGGTGGTCCAGCCCGTGCGCGGCCTTGCCGTCGGCGTCGAGCACCTCGGCCACCCCGGGCAGCCCGGAGCAGAGCTTCGCCACCGCCGGCACGTCGGCCGGGTCCTTGACGTAGACGTGCGCGACCTGGTGGTCGGCGACCGCGAACGCCTTCGACGTCCACGGGTCGAGGTACTCCATGCCGGCCTGGGTGTGCACCCGCAGCAGCCCCTCGCTGCGCAGCAGCCGGTTGACGTCGACCGGCCGGGACACGTCGGTGATGCCGTACTCCGACAGCACCACCACTGTCGCGTCGCGGGCCCGTGCGGCGTCCAGCAGCGGGCCGAGGACGGCGTCCAGCTCGGCCGCCGCGGCGGCGGCCTGGGCCGACGACGGGCCGAAGCGTTGCAGGTCGTAGTCCAGGTGCGGAACGTAGACCAGGGTCAGGTCGGGCGACACGTCGGCGAGGATCTGCTCGGCCGCCTGGCAGATCCACCGCGACGACGGCAGCCCGGCGGTTGGCCCCCAGTAGGTGAACAGCGGGAACGTGCCCAGCCGTCCGGTGAGCGCGTCGTGCAGCTCCGGCGGGTCGGTGTAGCAGTCCGGCTCCTTCCGGCCGTCGGCGTAGTAGACCGGGCGGGGCGTGACCGTCCAGTTGACGTCCGCGCCCATGGCGTACCACCAGCAGACGTTGGCCACTGTGTAGCCCGGTTCGGCCCGACGGGCCGCCTGCCAGAGCTTGTCCCCGCCGACCAGCGCGTTGTGCTGCCGCCACAGCAGCACCTCGCCCAGCTCCCGGAAATACCACCCGTTGCCGACGATCCCGTGCCCGCTGGGCGGCTCGCCGGTGAGGAAGGTGGACTGCACCGAGCAGGTCACGGCGGGCAGCACGGTGCCCAACTCGGCCCGGAAGCCACCGTCGGCGACACCCCGCAGTCGAGGCATGTGCGCCAGTAGTCGGGGCGTCAACCCCACCACGTCGAGGACCACCAGTCGCCGGCTCATCCCGTCACCCCCATGCTCACGGTTCGCTCTGTGGTCAGGCCGAGGCCGACCAGTTCGTCTCGGGCGAAGGCCAGCTCCGCGGCGATGCCGGCGGCCAGCTCCGCGTCGGTGCCGGGCCGTCGTGCGGCGGGCAGCACCCCCCAGGTGTACGTCTCGACGTCGAGATGGTCGCAGCCGGCGGTCTCGCTCTCGAAGAGCGCTCTCAGCGCTGCGCGCAGAACGGGCAGGGTCGAGCCGAGCGGTTCCTCGGGCGGGGCGTGCAGGGGCACGTGGTAGTGCACCCGCCACGGGCCGGGAAGCTCCCGGTCCAGCGCCTCGTCCAGGTCGTCGGCCGCGTACGCCGGGTCGGCCGGGTCGGCCAGGCCGGCGCAACCGGCGCCCCGGGTCTGGTGCAGGAAGCGGGGCTCCACCCAGCGGCGCAACGCCTCGGCCCCACCCTCCGGGTCGGCGGCCTCGACGGCGGCCGACACCTGCACCTTCACCACCGGCAGTCCGGCCGTCCGCAGTCGGTGCAGCGCCTCGGCCGGCTCCTCCCAGGCGCAGGCCAGGTGGGCCAGGTCGAGGCAGACACCCAGTCGATCGGTGTCCATCCCGGACAACAACGCGGCGGCCTGGCCGGTGCTCTCCACCACACAGCCGGGTTCCGGCTCGAAGGCGACCCGCACCTCACGGCCCGTGTCCCGCTGTACCGCTGCCAGGCCGGCGGCCAGCTGGTCCAGCCGGTGTCGGGCCGCGTCGGCCCGGCCGGTGTCCCACGGTCGCCGCCAGGCCAGCGGCAGGGTGGAGATCGAACCCCGGGCCGCGTCGTCGGGCAGCAGGTCGGCGAGCACCCGGGCCAGATCCACTGTGTACGTGAGGCGCTGCTCGGTGGTCCAGTCCGGGTGGTACACGTCCTGCTTGACCACCGGGGCCTGGAAGGCCGCGTACGGGAAGCCGTTGAGGGTGACCACTTCCAGCCCGCGCGCGTCCAGCTCGGTGCGCAACCGGCGGCGCAGCGTCGGGTCGGCGGCCAGCTCGGCGGCGACCGGGGCGGCCAGCCACAGGCCGAGCCCGAGCAGGTCGCTGCCGAGCGCCTCGCGGACCGGCACCGCGTAGGTGTCCAGTTGACCGAGGATGCCGGCGAGGTCCTCGGCGGGGTGCACGTTGGTGCAGTAGCCGAGGTGGACGGTTTCCCCGCCGGCATGTCGCAGCCGCATCAGCTGCCGCCGCGCAGGATCGAGTTGCCGGTCTGCGGGTCCACCGCGGTGGGCTCCTCCACGTCGCTGAGGTCGAGCCGCCCGGACTGCCCGTAGAACTCCACCGGGTTTCGCCACAGCACCTTGTCGACGTCGTCGTCGCTGAAGCCGGCCGCCAGCATCGCCTCGCCGGTGGCCCGGGTCAGCAGCGGGTCGGAGCGTCCCCAGTCGGCGGCCGAGTTGACCAGCATCCGTTCGGTGCCGTACGCGCGCAGCAGCTCCACCATCCGCTGCGGGGTCATCTTGGTGTCCGGGTAGATGGAGAAGCCCAGCCAGCAGCCGCTGTCCCGGACCAGCTTGACGGTCACCTCGTTGAGGTGGTCGACCACCACCCGGCCCGCGTCGATGCCGGACTCCGCGACCACGGCGAGGGTCCGCTCGCATCCGCGCGCCTTGTCCCGGTGCGGGGTGTGCACCAGCGCCGGCAGCTCGTACGCCACCGCGAGGGCGAGCTGCGCCGCGAACGCCTCGTCCTCCTCCGGGGTCATCGAGTCGTAGCCGATCTCCCCGACCGCCACCACCGCGTCCTTGTCCAGGTAGCGGGGCAGCAGGTCGAGGACGGGACGGCAGCGCGGGTCGTTGGCCTCCTTGGGGTTCAGCGCGATGGTGGCGAAGTGGCGCACCCCGAACTGCCCGGCCCGGAACGGCTCCCAGCCGATCAGTGAGTCGAAGTAGTCGGTGAAGGAGGCGGCGCTGGTACGCGGCTGACCCAGCCAGAACGCCGGCTCGACCACGGCGCGTACGCCGGCGGCGGCCATCCGTTCGTAGTCGTCGGTGGTGCGTGAGGTCATGTGGATGTGGGGGTCGAAGATGCGCATTCACGCCTCCCGGGGCAGTGCGGCGGTGAGCCGGTCGAGCAGGTCGGTGGCGTCGGCGGGCAGCTCCCGGCCGGCGGCGTGCCGTTCGGCGGCCAGCGCGGCCAGCATCTCGGCCAGCTCGCCGTCGGCCCGGGCGTCCAGGTCGGCCACGGCGGCCAGCGGGACGCCGCTGAACACGCACTTGAGCACCGCCTGCCGCCAGGCGGCCGGGTCGAGGTGCCGCGCGTACGGGCCGAGCGCGGCGGCGACCAGCCGGGTGTCGTTGGTCCGGATCGCGTCGTGCAGCAACGGCACCCCGTCGGCGCCGATCGGCAGCAGCGGCAGGGCACGCAGCACGGCTCGTCGTTCGGCCGCGTCGCCGTGCTGGTAGAGCCGCTCGGCGTACACCGCGTGGTCGCCGGGCAGGCTGGTGAGCAGCAGCACCCGGGCCGCGTCGTCGGCGGTCCAGCCGGGGGCGTCGGGCAGCGCGGCTCGACCGCAGCGCCGGCCGACGGCGGGGAAGAGCCGGGTGATCGCGGTGGGCTCGGCCGTGACCCGGCGCAGCGCCGTGTCCAGCCAATCGGGATCGGGTACGCCTCCCAGCGCGGCCCGTAGTGAATCCGGTGTCATCCCGTCTCCTCCCTCTTGCTGCTCCAGGCGCTCCCCGCCACCCTTTGCTCTGCACCTACATATGCGCCGGGGCCTCTTTCGCGAGTGTCGCCTCGGCGGGCGGTCGGTCGGCCGTTGGCGCATTGGCGGGCGATCGGTCGGCCGTTGGCGCATCGGCGGGCGATCGGTCGGCCGCTGGCGCATCGGCGGGTGCAGAGCAAAGGCTGCGGGTCGGATGGCAAACGGTGGCCGCGGCGGCGCGCAGGAACTCGATCGACCGCGCGGCCACGGCGGGTGCGGCGTGCGAGTCGCGGGGCAGCTCGACGGCGACCAGGCCGCGGTAGTCGGCGTCGCGCAGCGCGGCCAGCACCGGCGGGAAGTCGATCTCGCCGACGCCGAACTCCAGGTGCTCGTGCACGCCCCGGCGCATGTCGTCGATCTGCACGTTGACCAGGTGACCGGCCACCTCGGCGACGCACTGCGGCACCGGCCACGGTTCCAGGCACCGGCAGTGGCCGATGTCGAGGGTGATGCCGAAGCGGGCCGGGTTGTCCAGCGCGGCGTACAGCCGACGCCAGTCGGCGATGTCCTGCACCAACATGCCCGGCTCCGGCTCGAAGCCGAGGGTGACGCCAGCGGCCTCGGCCGCGTCGACCACTGTGGCGCAGCCGGCCACCAGCCGGTCCCAGGCGCACTGCGGTGACACCGCCTCGGGTCGGACACCGGCCCAGAACGACACCGCCTCCGCGCCCAGGTCGGCGCCGATCCGCACGGCCCGGCGCAGGAACTCGATCCGTCGGGTCGGGTCGTCGTGCAGCAACGTCGGGGCGTGCTTCTGCCACGGGTCGAGCAGGTAGCGGGCCCCGGTCTCGATGACCACCGCCAGGCCCAGCGACTCCAACCGTCGACCGACAGCGGCGACCCGGCGGGTGAGCCCGGGCGCGAACGGGTCCAGGTGGTCGTGGTCCAGGGTGAGCGCCACCCCGTCGTAGCCGAGCTCGGCGATGACGGCGAGCGCGTCGTCGAGACGGTGGTTGGCGAAGCCGTTCGTGCCGTACCCGAGGCGCAGCGTCGGGGCGTCGGCGGCCGGCGCGCCCGGCCGGGGCTCGGGGACGCTCATGTCGGGGAGACCTTCCGGGCCAGCCGTCGACCCAGCGGTGCGGCCGCCGCGACGGCCACCCCGAGCAGACCTGCTCCGCCGCGCGCGGTGAGGGCCCCCTGAAGCGCCGGCAACCCGGTGATCCCGGCGCCGACGGCCGCGCGGACCCGTCCGGCCGACGGGTCCCGGACCACCTCGGCCTGGGCCGCGCCGTACCGGGCGGCGTACCAGCCGGCCAGCACGGCGGGCAGCGCCGCAACCCGCCGAGGGGCGGCGACGGCGGCACTGGCGGCGACCAACGCGGTGCCGGCGAGGGTGCGCATCGGCAGGGTGGCGTCGGCGCCGGTGACCTCCCGGCGGGACAGCTCGGTGACCGTCCAGGTGTGCGCGGCGATGGTCGCCGCCGCCGGCAACGCCCGGGTCATCCGGCCGCCGGACGCGCCGAGCAGCACGTCCAGCCCTCGGCAGGCGGCCATCACGGCCGGGCCGGCAGCGGTGTTCTTGGCCAGCAGGTCGTACCCCCAGATGGTGGCTGCCAGCGGCACGGCGAGCGCGGCCGCGCGGCGACCGCCCACGGCGGCGGCCAGGCCCACGCCGGCGGCGGTGAGGCCCGCCGCGAGACCGACCGCGGCGGCCGGGGTGACCCGCCCGCTCGGGATCGGCCGCTCGGGCCGTTCCTCGGCGTCCAGGCGCCGGTCGGCCCAGTCGTTGGCGGCCATGCCGGCCCAGTAGAGCAGCACCGAGGCGCCGGCCAGGGCAGGGGTACGCGGGCTCAACGCGCCGGCCGCCGCGGCCCCGGCGATCACGTCACCGGGCACCGAGAGCGCCGCCGGAGCGCGGACCAGCTCGGCGAGGTCAGCCAACGTTGTCATGGGTACCGTTCCCGCCGTGTAGTTGCCGGGTGAAGGCGGTCAGCCGGGCCCACTGCTCGCTCAGCGAGTGGGTGGGCGCGCCCAGCGGGTCCTTGAAGAAGAAGCCCAGCTCGGCCAGCGGCCCCACCAGCCCGGCGGCGTGCGCGGCGGCGGTGAGTCGGGCCAGGTCCAGCACCAGCGGCGCGGCCAGCGCGGAATCGCAGCCGTGCCACGTGAACTCCATCCGCATCCCGGTGCCGAGGAAACCGCTGAACGTGATCAGATCCCAGGCGGTCTTGAAGTCGCCCAGCTCCTCGACGTACTCGATGCGGGTGCCGCCCTGCGGGACGTAGCCCAGCGTCTCGCCGAGCACCCGCTGCTTGCTCTGCACCTTCGCCGCGTTCGCGGCCGGGTCGGCGAGCGTGGCGCCGTCGCCACCGCCGAGCAGGTTGACCCCGGACCAGGAGCCCACGGCCAGGTTGCGCATCGCGAACATCGGCGCGAGCACCGACTTGACCAGGGTTTCCCCGGTCTTGCCGTCGTGCCCGGCGTACGGCAGTCGGGCCTCCTCGGCCAGCGCGGCCAGCGCCGGCAGGCGCAGCCCGGTGGACGGGGTGAAGTCGACGTACGGGCAGCCGGCGAGCAGCGCGGCATACCCGTAGAGGGAGCTGACCGGCAGCACCTCGTCCGGCCCGTCGAGGGCGGCGCGCAGCGCGGCCGGATCGGCGTGCCCGGGGTGCGGTCGAGGGGCCGGCTCGGTGGCGGAGACGTTGACCACCACCACCCGGTCCAGCTCGTGCCGCTCCCGGAAGCTGGTGAGATCGCGGACCACCGCGGCGGCCCGATCGGCCTGGGTGTCGCCGACCGGCGCGGGACGCAGCTCCTGCTCGACCACGCCCAGCTCGTCGCGGAGCGCGGCGACCAGCCGCCAGGGGATGACACCGGCGTCTGCGAGGGCCTCGGCGCGCTTGCACAGCGGGGTGGTGGCCAGGTCGTGCCCGCCGAAGACCAGATCGGTGAAGGCCGGCAGGGCCGGGCCGCGCAGTTCGGGCAGCTCGGTGACGCAGCCGGTGGGCCCGGCCAGGCCGGCCCGCAGCGCGAGCCCCCCGACGATGCTGGTGGTCGCGACGGAACCGCGCGCTCCTACCAGCCAGACACCTGTTCGCATGGTGCTCCTTCCCCGTCCACGAGGAATTGTCGCTACCGCTAAATATAGGAATATCAGAATATGTTTCGGAAAGATACGGCCCGGTTTCGGAAACAGCCCGGGTGGATGGGCCCCGTCCGCCCGACCCGCACCGGAACAGCACCGGCTTCCGCCGTCGGCGTCGGCGGCGACGACGACGCACCGGATCCCGGCAGGTACGAGCAGACGGGGCTGGTAGGCAGGGTCGGGTCGGCGTCTCGACCCTGCCTCCCCCGCATCCGGCCGGTCGGGGCGTTGGTATGCCCCGGCCGGACGTCTCAGGCCGCCGCAGCGGGCGGCGCTATCAGGTTTTCCGGATTTTCCCGGTGGTGGCGGCCCTCCGGTGCGGCCGGGGAATCCCGGTCCGGTCGCACCGGACGACCGTCCTGCTCGTGCGCCACCGGGCCGTACGGCCCGGCTGCACGCTCTCCGATGCCGACCTCTGGCCCGGCCACGGGGCGCAATCCGTGGCTGGTCCCTCGCCGGTCGGCGTCGGAAAGCCGGTCGGGCGATGGCGGTGCGAACACCGCCATCGCGGATGGTCGATGGTCAGACGGCCGCCGCGGTCAGCGTCGGTGCCACCTCGGCCCAGGAGGAGCCGAGCTCCGCCGAGCGCGCCACCGCGTCCAGCACCAGCTGGACCTGCAACGCGTCGGCGAACGAGGGAGTCGGGTCGACACCGGTGGCGACCGCCTCGATGAAGTCGCGCATCTCGTGCGTGAACGAGTGCTCGTAGCCGATGATGTGGCCCGGGGGCCACCACGCCGACATGTACGGGTGCTCGCCCTCGGTCACCAGGATGCGACTGAAGCCCTGCTCGGCCGCCGGCCGGGTGGCGTCGTAGAACTCCAGCTCGTTGAGGCGCTCCAGGTCGAAGACCACGCTGCCCAGCGAGCCGTTGATCTCGACGCGCAGACCGTTCTTCCGGCCGGTCGCGAACCGGCTCGCCTCGTACGTGGCCAGCGCGCCACCGTCGAGCCGGGCCACGAAGACCGCGGCGTCGTCGACGGTGACCGGCCCGGTGGGGGCGCTGCCGCCGTCCACCGTGGCCGCCAGACCGCTCGACTCGGCCGGCAACGGCCGCTCCTTGACGAAGGTCTCGGTGACCGCGCTGACGCCGCTGATCCGCTGACCCGTGACGTACTGGGTCAGGTCGATGATGTGCGCACCGATGTCACCGAGCGCACCGGAGCCCGCCCTGTCCTTCTGCAACCGCCAGACCAGCGGGAACTGCGGGTCCACGATCCAGTCCTGCAGGTACGTCGCACGGACGTGTCGAATCACCCCGAGCCGTCCGTCGGCGACCAACTGGCGCATCATCGTGACCGCGGGGACCCGGCGGTAGTTGAACCCGCACATCGACCGCACTCCGGCGGCCCGGGCGACATCCGCCGCGGCGGTCATCGCCCGTGCCTCCTCCACCGTGTTGGCCAACGGCTTTTCGCACAGAACGTGCTTGCCGGCGGCCAACGCGGCGAGAGCGATCTCGGCGTGACTGTCTCCCGGGGTGCAGATGTCGACGACGTCGATGTCGTCCCGGTTGATCAGGTCACGCCAGTCGGTGGTGTACGCGTCCCAGCCGAGTGTGTCGGCGGCGTCAGCCACCTTCGCTGTGTCTCGGCCGCAGATCAACGCCATCCGGGCCCGCGCCGGCAGGTCGAAAACGCGGTTCACGGTGCGCCACGCCTGTGAGTGCGCGGCGCCCATGAACGCGTAGCCGACCATGCCGACCCGCAGTTCTTTGTCTGTCGTGGACAAGGTGGGTCTCCCCCCGGTATGTCAGAACCCGAGCTTGTCGTAGCTGCTCGCGTTCTCCTTGGTGATCGTCTCCGAGGCCAGGGTCACTTCCTTGGGCACCTGAAGCTCCGTCAGGTCGCCCAGGCCCCGGCCCTGCGCGATGAGCCGCGCGAGGGAGACCGCCGACGAGGCCATCGACGGGTTGTAGGTGACAGTGGCCTTCAGCACGGTGTTGTCGGCCTTGATCGCGTCGATCGCGAGCTTGGAGCCCGCGCCGCCGACCATGAAGAACTCCGACCGGTTGGCCTGCTTGATGGCCGCGAGCACACCGATGCCCTGGTCGTCGTCGTGGTTCCAGATAGCGTCGATCTTCGGCAGCGCCTGGAGCAGCTGGGACGCCTCGCGCTGACCGCTGTCCGAGGTGAACTCGGCCGAGCGGCGGTTCTTTACCGTGAACCCGTACGTCGCCAGCGCGGCCTTGAAGCCGGCGCTGCGCTCGACGGTCAGCGGGATCTCCAGACCGGCGATCTCACCGATCACCGGGTTGGCGACGCCCTTGTCCTTGAGCATCTTGCCGATGTAGTGCCCGGCCGAGACGCCCATGCCGTAGTTGTCGCCCTTGATGACCAGCCGCGAGGCCAGCGCGTCGGGGAACGCCCGGTCGAGGTTGACGATCGGGATGCCGGCCTGCATCGCCTGGAGGGCAACGGCGTTGACCTCCTTGCCGTCGTGCGGCAGGACGACGATGATGTCCGGCTTCTGGGCGATCAGGGTGCCGAGCGTGGAGCGCTGGGCCTCGGAGTTCGACCCGCCGTCAACCTCCTTGAACTCCACGTCCGAGTAGGCCGCGGCCTGGGCCTTGGCGTTGGCGTGGATCGCGCCCATCCAGCCGTGGTCGGCGGCCGGGGCGGAGAAGCCGATGACGACCTTCTTGCCCGGGGCGTTGTTGCCCTCGCTGTTTCCGGCGGCCTTGGTCTGGGTGCTGGCGGCCGGGGTTTCGTTGCTGGTGCAGGCGGTGAGCAGGGTTGCGGCGCCCACTGCGGCTCCACCGAAGAGCAACCGGCGGCGCGACAGGTCGCGACTGTGCTGGGTCATGAACGACCTCCTGGGAGCGGGATTTGACCTAATGAGGGTGTGCGGGCCCCGGCCAGCGTCGAAGGATCTCGACGTCGCCAGGACAACGGTGCGGTGCGTCAGGTTGCGGTGGTGACCCTGTTCCGCGCGAGGAGCCGAGTGACGGACTTGAACTGGAACTGCTGGACCAGGACGGCGGCGACGATGATGCCGCCCTTGACCATGTTCTGCGCCTCGATGGAGAGGCCGTTGATGGCGAAGAGGTTCGTGATGGTGGCGAAGATGATGACGCCGAGCAGCGAGCCGACGATGGTGCCCCGACCGCCGCTGAGCAACGTCCCACCGATGATCGCCGCGGCGATCGCGTCCAACTCGTACAGGTTGGCCATCGCCGCCTGCGCCGAGGTCGCCTGGGAGGTGAGCATGATGGCGGCGATACCGCAGCAGAGACCGGAGAGCGCGTAGAGCAGCATGGTGTGCCGCCGGACGTTGATGCCGGCCAACCGGGCCGCCTCCGGGTTACCACCGACGGCGATGGTCCGCCGGCCGAAGGTCGTACGGTTGAGCACCACCCAACCGGCCAGCACTACCGCGCCGAGGATGTAGACGAGGATCGGGATCCCGATCACCTTGCGCGCCGCGATGTCGTTGATGAAGGTGCTGCTCGACACCTGGGTCTGCTTGTTGGAGATCGACGCAGCGAGCCCACGCGCGGCCACCAGCATCGCGAGCGTCGCGATGAAGGGGACCAGCCGCCCGTACGAGATGAGCACACCGTTGACCAGGCCGACGCAGATGCCGACAGCGAGGGCGGCGAAGATCATGCCGCCGGCGCCGTAGCTCTGGGTGGCGACAGTGGTGCACCAGACCCCGGCCAACGCGACGATCGCGCCGACCGACAGGTCGATACCACCACCGATGATCACGAAGGTCATCCCGACCGTGACCACGCCGACGACCGAGGCCAACTGGAGGATGGCCAGGACGTTGTTCCAGACCCAGTTCGGGTCGCCGTACAGGTCGGGCTTGGTGACCGCGCCGACCACGATGAGCGCGGCCAGCACCCCGATCAGACCGAGGTTGCGCTTGGCGCCGTCGCCACCGTCACCCCGCCACCAGGAGAGCTTGCCCCCGGATGATGCTTTGTCGCTGGCCACCGCCGTCTCCGCCGGATCCACCGGCGGCGACTGCGCCGGAAGCTGCGGGCGCTCCGGTGTCGCGGTGGGAGTGGGAGTCGCGTCGCTCATGCCGGTGCGCCTTCCATCAAGGACCCCGCCATCACGAGGTCAAGCACAGTGTTCTCGTCGAGTTCGCCGGCCGCGGCTTCGCGGACGACCCGCCCTTCCCGCATCACCAGCACCCGGTCGGCCAGGCCCAGCACCTCAGGCACCTCGCTGGAGACCAGCAGCACCCCCACGCCCTGAGCGGCCAATGCCCGGATGACCTGGTAGAGCTCAGCCCGAGCGCCCACGTCGACGCCCCGGGTCGGCTCGTCGAGCAGCAGCAACTTGGTGCCGCCGAGCAGCCACCGCCCGACCACCACCTTCTGCTGATTGCCACCGGACAGCGTGCGTACCGGCCGGTCGACGTCCCGGGGCCGCAGCTCCAGGGTCTCCGCGATCCGGTCCGCCTCGGCGCGTTCCTTGGCGGCGTTGGTGAAGCCGAGCCGCGCGTACCGGCCGAAGGTGGCCAGCGTGACGTTGCGGTAGATCGGCTCGCCGAGCAGCAGCGCCTGGCTCTTGCGTTCCTCCGGGGCCATCCCCATGCCGGCCCGAACCGCCGCGCCGACACCGGGACGCAGGACCTTCCCGTCCATCCGCACCGACCCGGCCTCCGCGAGGCGGGCGCCGTAGATCGTCTCCAGCAGTTCGGACCGTCCGGAGCCGACCAGCCCCGCGATGCCCACGATCTCCCCGGCGCGCACGCTCAGCGACACGTCGGCGAACTCGCCCGCCCGGGTCAACCCCTCCACCTGAAGCAGGGCGTCACCCGCGGCGTCGTCGGCGGGCCGGTCCGGGAAGACGTACTCGATGGTGCGGCCGGTCATCCGGCTCACCAGGTCGCGGGTCGGGGTGTCGCGCGCCGGCAGGTTCGCCGCCGTGGTCCGGCCGTCCTTGAGTACGGTGACCCGGTCGCCGATCTCGCGGATCTCCTCCAGCCGGTGGGAGATGTAGATGACGGCGATGCCCTGCGCGGTCAGCTCGCGGATGATCCGGAACAGGTTGCCGACCTCGTCGTGGGCCAGCACCGCGCTCGGCTCGTCCATGATGATCAGTCGCGCCTCGTGCGACAGCGCCCGCGCCATGCTGACGATCTGCTTGCCCGCCGCCGGCAGCGAGCGGACCATCCGCCCCGGCGGAATCTCACCATGGCCGAGCCGGCTGAGGATCTGCCGGGTGTGCCGGGCCATCCGGCCGCGCCGGACGAACCCGAAGCTGCGGTACTCGTGCCCGAGGAACGCGTTCTCCGCCACCGACAGGTCCTCGACCAGGTCGAGCTCCTGGTAGATCGTGGCGATGCCGGCCTTCATGGCGGCCTGCGGGTTGGTGAACGTGGCCGGCTCACCGCGCCACTCCACCAGGCCGGAATCCGGTTGATGCACCCCGGCGAGCACCTTGATCAGGGTCGACTTGCCGGCGCCGTTCTGCCCGAGCAGGCAGTGCACCTCGCCGGCACGCACCTCCAGCTGCACGCCGTCGAGCGCCCGTACGCCGGGGAAGGTCTTCACCACATCGGTGAGGCGCAGGACCACCTCGCCCGCGACGGTGTCGGCGGGAGCCTCGACCAGCGGCGCCTCGGCGACGGCCTCGGCCGACGCGGTGGCGGGGTCATCCTCGGGCAGGGCCACAGTCTCCTCCTCGCTCACGACGGAATCTCGAACAGCTTCATGCGGCTTCCCCGAAGGCGACGTCGCTCGCGAGCACCGCCGCGCCGGTGACGCCGGCACGGCCGCCCAGCTCGGACAGGACGACGGGAAGGTTGCCGGTGGCCAGCGGCAGTGACCGGCGGTAGACCACACTGCGGATCTCGGCGAGCAGGATGTGACCCAGCTGGGCCAGCCCGCCGCCGATCACGATCATCGACGGGTTGGTGAAGCTGACCAGGCCGGCGAGCACCCCGCCGACCCGCCGTCCGCCGTCCCGGATCAACTGGATACAGGTCACGTCACCCTCGACGGCGCCCTCGGCGACGTCCAGCGCGGTCACCACACCCCGCAGGGCCAACCGCTCGGCCAGCGCCGGCGACGTCCCACTGCGGGCCGCGGCGGCGGCGTCCTTGGCCAGCGCGGCACCGCTGAACAGCGCCTCCAGGCAGCCGACGTTGCCGCAGGAGCACATCGGGCCGTGCGAGTCGACCTGGATGTGGCCGATGTCGCCCGCGCAGCCGTCGGTGCCCCGGTAGACCTCGCCGGTGAGGTAGATGCCACACCCGATGCCGGTGCCGATCTTGACGAAGAGGAAGTCGTCGACCGAGTGGGCGACCCCGCCGTGCCGCTCGCCGATCGCCATGATGTTGACGTCGTTGTCGACCACCGCCGGGCAGCCGTGCTCCCGGCTGAGCAGCTCGCGCACCGGGAACCGGTCCCAGCCCGGCATGATCGGTGGTGAGACCGGAACGCCGTCGCGAAAGCTGACCGGCCCGGGTACGCCGATGCCGACCGCGTCCAGTTTCTCGTACGCGCCGTCGACCCGGGCCTTGTGCAGCAGCTCGTTGACCCGTTGCAGGGTCACCTTCGGGCCGTTGCGGATGTCGGCCACCTCGGCGTAGTGGGCCACCGGTTCGAGGCGGCCGTTGACCACCTCGACGTCCATTGAGCTGGCGCCGAGGTCGACGGCGGCGAAGCGCAGCTTCGGGTTCAGCTCGACAAGCGTCGAGCGACGCCCGCCTCGGGAGGCGGCGAGCCCCGCCTCGGCGACGTAACCCAGTGCCACCAGGCGATCCAGCTCGGCCAGCATGCGCGGACGCGGCATCTGGAGTCGGTCGCCCAGCTCGGCTCGGGAGACGGCGCCCTCGTCGCGGAGCAGCCGCAACAGTCGCACGTGTAGGGGGTCGACGGTGCGCACCCGGTGGCCCCCTCTTCATTGGCAGCGTTCACATCGACGCAATGCCGATGTGTTGTGTCCGACACAGTAGGAGCGTTCCACGCCGCCTGTCCAGAGCTTCAACCGTTCCGAGACCAACTTTTGTCCGAAAGAACAAAAGCTACTAGTCGATCAAGGAAAGGATCACGGACCGCCCGCGCCCCCTCGCCCGCAGTTCCATCGACGACCACGAAATCGCCCCGCCAGCCGATCCTCGGTGGCGGGGCGATTGAGCGCGGGACCGTCAGCGGCGGCCGGCGGAGTTGCGCTTCTTGCGAAGCTTGCGGTCGTCGCGCAGCTCGACGTACGGCTCGTCGTCCACCGCGTGACCGGCCGAGATCGCCCGACCGCGCTCCAACTCCGCGTCGAACTCCGCCCCGAGCAGGATCGCGATGTTGCTCAACCAAAGCCAGACCAGGAAGATGATCACCCCGGCCAGCGTCCCGTACGTCTTGTCGTACGAACCGAAGTTGCTCACGTAGAAGGCGAACAGGCCGGAGATCACCAGCCAGATCACCACGGCCAGCACTCCGCCCGGGCTGACCCAGCGGAAGCCGCCGTGCCGCGCGTTCGGCGAGGCCCAGTAGAGGATCGCGAACATCAGGCTGACCAGGAGCAGCAGCACCGGCCACTTGGCGACGTCCCACACCGTGACCGCCGTCGAGCCGACCCCGATCACGTCACCGACCGACTCGGCGAGGCGACCGGTGAAGACCACGATCACCGCGCTGGCCAGCAGCAGCACCCCGATCACCGCGGTCACCCCGAGTCGGATCGGCAGGGTCTTCCAGATCGGCCGCCCCTCCGGCACGTCGTAGATGGTGTTCGAGGCGCGCATGAACGCGCCGACGTAGCCGGAGGCCGACCAGAACGCGGCCAGCAGACCGAAGATCGCGGCGAGGCTGGCGAGGCCACCGTTGCGGCCCGCGGTGTCGATCGCACCCTCGATGATCTTCTGGATGCTGTCATTCGGCACCGCCTGGTCGACGGTGTCCTTGACGCCCTCGGTGGCGCTCTCGCCGAGCAGGCCGAGCAGGGAGATCAGCACCAGCACGCCGGGGAAGATGGACAGCACCCCGTAGTAGGTCAGTGCCGCCGCCCAGTCGGTGAGGCTGTCGTCCTGGAATTCGGTGATCGTCCGGCGGAACGCCGCCTTCCACCCACTGCCCGGCAGGTCGGTGGGGCTGTCCGGGCCCGCGTCGGGCCCAACGGGCGTGGTGGCGGGGTCGCGCTCACGCTCACGATGGGCGGAAGACTCGTCCGAGGTCATCGCCCCTCCTCCTGGTCGGCGGTGTCACCTCCCGACATGCCCCGCCGACCGGGCTGAATAACCCCTACTTGTAGAGCAACCTGGTCATTCGCCGAGAAGCCACCAGCAGGCCGAGCACCACCATCGCCAGCAGGTACAGCACGTCGAGCAGCCAGATCCAGCCACCACCGCCCAGCGTGACGCCGCGGATCAGGTGCACCGCTCGGTACAGCGGGGTGATCTCGACGAGCCAGTGCAGCAGTGTCGGAAAGGCCTGCGCCGGCACGAAGGTGCCGGAGAAGAGGAAGAGCGTGAACTGCGCGGAGCCGATCAGGTCGAAATCCTGCCAACTGCGCATGAAGGTGGAGATCGCCATGCCGAGCGCCCCGAACGCGAACCCGACCAACACCGCGGCCGGGAGGGCGGTCAGCGCGCGGGCGAAGCTGGTCAGATCCAGGGCGACCATCACACCGAGGAACGCCGCCGAGTAGGCGCTGCCCCGCAGCATCGCCCAACCCAACTCGCCCACCGCGATCTCGAACGGCCGTACCGGGGTGGCGATCATCCCGTCGTACAGCTTCATGTACTTCATCTTGCCGAAGAAGTTGAAGGTGGTCTCCGCGAGCGCACCGGTCATCGCCGAGGAGGCGAGCATCGCCGGGGCCACGAACTCGGCGTACGAGACCAGCCGCCCGTCGGGCAGCGGCAGGTCGCCGACGAGCGTGCCGACACCCACCCCGATGGAGAGCAGGTAGAGCAGCGGCTCCACGAAGCCGGAGAGCAACAGCAGCCAGTAGACCGACTTCAGCGCCGCGACGTTGCGCTCGAGCACCGACGCCGACCGTCGGGACGCGGCGGATACGTCCACCAGCCGGGGCAGGATCAGCGTGAGCACGACACCCTCTCTCTTGCTTTCTTGCTCTAGCTCTGTTGCTCGCTAGATGACGAGCTTGCGGCGGAACGCGCGCACCGCCAGCAACCAGCCGGCGAGCGCCCAGGCGGCCAGGTAGAGCAGGTGCCCGGCGATCGACCACTGTGGGGCGACGCCGAGCGTGGCCGCGCGGCACAGGTCCACGGCGTGCCACAACGGTGTCAGGTACGCCAGCCAGCGCAGCGCCTCGGGCAACGACTCGACCGGGAAGAACACCCCGGCGAAGAGCGTCATCGGAATGACCGCGAACCGGAACAGCATCGCCAGCCAACTGTCGCTCGACACCGACGCGGCGTACGCGAAGGTCGGCGCGGCGACGGCCAGCCCGAGCAATGCCACCACCGGCAGGGTGGCCACCGCCCACGGCGACCGCAACGCCCCGAACACCCCGGTGACCAGCAAGAACGCCGTTATCGTGGTGAGCACCCGGAACAGCACGAAGGCCAGGTGCCCGGCCACGATGTCACCCACCCGCAACGGCGACGCGCCCTGCGCGAAGTAGGTCTTGACCCACTGGAAGTTGCTGTACACCGGCCAGGTCGAGTCACCGACGGTCACCTGGAGCGCGGTCGAGGCGACCAGCCCGGGGACCAGCCAGTCGAGGTAACGCACCCCGCCGACGCCCTGGTCGATGTAGGCGCCGACGCCCAGCCCGAAGCCGAGGACGGTCAGCACCGGCAGCAGGAACGAGGAGAACACCCCGGCCCGCCAGGTGCGTCGCAGACCCACCAGGTAATGCTCGAACACCGCGTACGCCGGCACCCATGGAAACCGCGCCGATCCCGCCACACTCACCCGACCACCCCCGCCCACGACGACCTGTCTACCTCCGGGGTACGACAGACCGCCGGTCACCCTACGACGGGCCCGCCGACGTGTCGCCCGGGTTTCGCCGCGCGCCCGTCCCCGCGTCGCCCTGGGCCCCGCTCGTTGATCGACTCGGTTTTCAGGAAGTCGCGGTGTCAGACCCACCCCGATCCCCCAACTTCCGGAAAGCCGAGTGGATCTAGACGCCGTAGCCGCTATCTACCGGCGGACGGAGCCGGAGCCGACGAACGAGCGCCACGCGTCGGGCGGGAAGACCAGCACGGGGCCGGTCGGGTCCTTGGAGTCGCGCACGGCGACCAGCCCAGGCAAATTGCTGGCAACCTCCACACAGTTGCCGCCATCCGGGCCGCTACGAATGCTTTTGCGCCACCGGGCACCGGTTAGATCCATGTCTCCGCCACTTCCGCCATGAGATCGAGGGATTGCCCGTGCGATAGTGCCTCACCGCGGATCGACTCCCACACCTCGACCATCTGACGGACGTACTCGGCGCGGTCGATGACCTGCCCGTGACGCTGTCCAGCGAGATAGACAAGATCCTCCCCCTGCGACGAGCTTGCGATCACGAACGGCCCTCCGAGCCCAGCGTAAGCACCGGCGGTAGTCGGCACTACCTGGATTCGGACCCTCGGGAACGCCGTGCCGAGCTTCACGAGGTGCTGAATTTGCTCGCGCATGACTTCCGGCCCACCGACGGATCGGCGCAGCACGTGCTCGTCGATCACGGCAGTGAGCAGCGGAGGCCGGTCTCGGGTGAGCAGTCTCTGACGGTCCAGCCGGGTTGCCACCTGCTGCTCGACCTCGTCCGCCGCGAACAAGCCGCCGCCGGTCAGTAGTGCGCGGGCGTACCCCTCGGTCTGCAAGAGGCCCGGCACACACAGCGGCTCGAACGAGCGCAAGGCGGTGGTCTCCTGCTCGATGCCGGCCCAGTCGCGGAACCACGGCACCACGGCCTCCCGGCTGATCCGCCGCTGGATGCGTTCGAACCGACCGTCAGCCCCGAACACGGCGTCACACCGGCGGGCGAAGTCGAGACTCGGCCGCCGCTCGGACGTCTCCACCTTGGCGACCAACGCCCCGGAGTAGCTCAACGCCTCCGCCAGCGCCGTCTGCGACATCCCACTGGTGGCCCGGGCCAGCCGCAGCTCCTCGGCGAAGTGCTCCAGCATGGACGAACTCTCCACGGACAACCCCCGTACATCCTCGTACCGTGCCGGGCCGATCGCCGTACGCGCTGGTCGTCGGCGTGCGGAATCTCCCACGGTAGTCGGGTCCTCACCAGACTGTCACGCAGCGGAACCGCTCACGGGATCAGACGGCGGGCGGAACCAGGCCGGGGAGCGTCCCGTGACCCCCCGATCCGGGGCGCTCCCCACCCACCCGATGGAGGTTCCCTCGTGCGACTCAGCTGGTCGGCTCAAGACGGCGGCGGGCACTGATGCCCCGCTACCGCCCGCACGTCGCGGCACGCCCCTCCTGGCGCTGCCGGGCCTGCGGCGCGGCGTGGCCCTGCTCGCCGGCCCGCCTGGCGCTGCTCGGTGAGTACCGCGAGGACCGGATCGGCCTGCTCATCTACCTCGCCACGCTGCTCTCCGAGGCGGCCGGCGACCTCGCCGGGCACGACGGGCTGACCGACCGCTTCCTCACCTGGGCCAGAGCCCGTTGAACGGTAGCGGTACAACCTCGCCCACGGGTGACCCGAATCCGGCGTCGTGGGCGTGCCGTGGGCGCGGCGCACCCGCCCTGTTGCTGACTCGGAGGTCTCCGCAACGCCGGACTACCTCGCGGTGCACCGGAAACCGAGTCGGACCCCCGCACATCGCGCGCGACATGAGCAGATCTTGGACAGTTTCCGTTAGCTGGTAACGGAAACTGTCCAAGATCTGCGAAACGAGTGGTGGGCACGGGCGGCGAAACCTCACCTGGGCCAGAGCCCGACGAGCCGCGACCGCCGGCAGATCACCGGGTGCGACACTGCCAACGATCAGTCGCGGCGGTCAGTCGACCAGGGTGCGGCCGGTCAGGTGCAGGAAGACGTCCTCCAGACCGCTACGCCGGACCAGCACGTTCGCCGGCTGAAGCCCCAACGCGGCGACCTCGCTGACCGCCGCGTCGCCATCGGGCACGTAGAGCAGCACCCGGTCGGGCAGCACCTCGACCCGCTCCCCCAGCCCGGCGAGCTTGCCGGCGAACGGCTCCTGCGACTCGGCGGCGAAGCGCAGCTCGACCACCTCGCGGGTCGAGTGCTGCTCGATCAACGCCCGGGGCGAGCCCTCCGCGACGATCCGCCCGCCGTCCATCACCACCAGACGGTCACAGAGCTGCTCGGCCTCGTCCATGTAGTGCGTGGTGAGCACCAGCGTGACGCCCTGCTGCTTGAGCCGGAACAGCCGCTCCCACACCAGGTGCCGGGCCTGCGGGTCGAGCCCGGTGGTCGGCTCGTCGAGCAGCACGATCTCCGGATCGTTGACCAGCGCGCGGGCGATGGTCAGCCGACGCTTCATCCCACCGGAGAGCGGCTCGACCTTGCTGTCAGCGCGCTCGGTGAGCTGGACGAAGTCGAGCAGCTCGGCGGCGCGCTCCCGGGCCGCCCGGCGGGAGATGCCGAAGTAGCGGGCGTAGACGGTCAGGTTTTCCCGGACGGTCAGCTCCGGATCGAGATTGTCCAGCTGCGGGCACACACCGAGGCGCGCCCGGATCGCCGGCCCGTCAGCCACCGGATCCATGTCGAGGATGCGCAGCTCACCCCCGCTGGGTGGGGAGATGCAGCCGATCATCCGCATGGTGGACGACTTGCCCGCGCCGTTGGGGCCGAGGAAGCCGAACGCCTCACCCGGGCGGACTTCGACGTCGATGCCGTCCACGGCGGTGAAATCGCCGAACCGCTTCACCAACCCGCGAGCCTGAATCATTGGTCGCCCCGAAGTCACCGCCCGACCCTAACCGCCGGGTCCGACAGCCCTCCACGTAAATACCCGCCCGCGACCGGCCGGTCACCCGGTGTCCGCACCGCCGGTGGCGAAACGCCGATCGATGCCCCACCGTTCGACAATCGACGTGTATCGTCCTTCCGTGTCGCCCACCAGCTCGCCCGATGGTTCGTCGTCACCGGCCCGACCAGCCAACTCTCCCGCCGGTGGGCCCGCGACGAACCCCGACGGCGGGCCACCCCGACCACGACCGGGAGCCGAGCCGGCGGGGCCCGCCGAATCCGACGGCGCCCCCTCGCCCAACCCCACCACCCTCACGATCAAGCCCGACCCGAGCAGCCCCGACCCGAGCACACCCGACCCGAGCAGCCCCGACCCAAGCACGCCCGACCCGAGCACGCCCGACCCGAGCACACCCGACCCGAGCACGCCTGAGGTCGCCGAGCGGGCGACTCGGGACCTGGCCGCTCAGTTCGAGGACGAGAGGCCGGGACGGGTGCTGACCGGGCCGGCGGGTCTGCTCCTCACCACGGCGGCGCTGGCAGTCGGCGCTCTCGCCCTCTGGCAGGTGTTCCGCCCGCTCTCGCAGGGCAGCAAGTTCTATCTGATCATCTTCCTGGCCGGCGTACTCCCGCTGGTCTTCCTCGCCTACCCGGCCGACCTGCGGCTGCCGGCCCGCCTAGGCGGACGGCGCGCCGGGAGCGCGGACAACAGCATCCAGGCGCCAGCGTCGACCGGTCCGACGGTGACCGACTGGGTTCTGGTCGCCCTGGCGGTGGCGGCCTGTCTCTACCCCGTCCTGCCGATCCAGATCGGCAGCGGTGGCGGCGGTTACAACGCGTTCCTCGACCGGCAGGGCCTGCTGGCGCCGACGGATCTGGTGCTGGGCACCGTCCTGCTGCTCCTGCTGCTGGAAGCGTGTCGACGGACCACCGGTTGGATCCTGCCCGCGGTCTGCCTGCTCTTCCTCGGCTACGGCTACTACGGCGGGTTGCTGCCGCAGTCCTGGCCGGTCGCGCACGCCGGGCTCGACTTCAGTCAGCTGGTCGACGCGTTCTACAACTCCGACAGCGGCTTCTACGGCACGCCACTCGACGTGGCCGCCTCGTACATCGTGCTGTTCACCATCTACGGCGCGGCGCTGGAGCTGTCCGGGGCCGGGCGGTTCTTCGTCGAGCTGTCGGCCGCGGCGTTCCGGCGCTCGCGTACCGCCGCCGGCCGGACGGCGGTGGCCTCCGGCTTCCTGCTCGGCACCGTCTCCGGCTCCGGCGCGGCCACGACGGTGAGCATCGGCGCGGTCACCTGGCCGCTGCTGCGCCGGGCCGGCTACCCGCCGGAGCGGGCCGGCGGCATGCTGGCCGCGGCCGGGGTGGGCGCCATCCTCTCGCCGCCCACCCTGGGCGCTGCGGCGTTCATCATCGCCGAGTACCTGGGCGTCTCGTACCTCCAGGTGCTGGGCTGGGCGACGGTGCCGACGGTGCTCTACTACCTCGGCATCCTGCTCGCCGTGGAGGTCGACGCCCGCCGCTCGGGGGTACGCCCCGTGGAGATCGACGTCGGCTCGCCCTGGCGGCTGCTGGCCCGGTTCGGCTACCACTTCGCCTCGCTGATCGCCATCATCGTGTTCCTCGCCGTCGGGATGTCCGCGACGAGAGCGGTCGTCTTCGCCATCGTCATCGCCGCCGTGTTCTCCTACCTGGACCGCGCGCACCGGCTCACCCCGCACAGGCTGGTGACCGCGCTGGTCACCGGCGTACGCGGCGTCCTCGCCGTCACCGCGGTCTGCGCCGCCGCCGGCATCATCACGGCGACCACCACGAAGACCGGCCTCGGGCCGCAGGCGGCGGCGCTGCTGATCGGCGGGGCGCAGGCCGTCACGTCGGACCCGACGCTGGTGCTGGTGCTCACCGCGCTGCTCGCCGCCGTCGCGCTCAGCCTGCTGGGCCTGGCCGTGCCGGTCACCGCGTCGTTCGTGATCGGCTGGGTGATCGTCGGTCCGGCCCTGCTCGACCTGGGCGTCACCGCGCCGGCGGCGGCCATGTTCGTCTTCTACTTCGCGGTGCTGTCCGAGGTGTCCCCACCGACCGCGCTCGCCGCGGTGGCCGCCGCCGCGGTCACCGGCGGCCGGCTGGTGCCGACCATGTGGCAGACCCTGCGGTACGCGCTGCCGGCGTACCTGACCCCGATCGCGTTCGTCATCACGCCGGCCGGTCTCGGTCTGCTCGGCATCGGTGGTGTCCCGCGGATCGCCTTCGCGGCCGTCGTCACCGCGCTCAGCGTGGCGGTGCTCGCCGTCGCCGCCGGTGGCTGGTTGCCCGGCGTGGGCCCGGCCGGCGTCCCGGAGCGCGTGCTGGGCGCCCTGGCCGGCATCACAATGCTCTGGCTCGAACCCGTGCCGGTCACTGTCGGCGTGGCGCTGGCCGTCGTCGCGGTGGTGGGCGTGTTCGTCCGACGCGGATCCATCGGCCGGTCGCGGCCCCGAACAGAGGAGAAGATGTGAGACGAATCGACGTACGGCTCGCGGCGGGCCTGAGCGTGCTCGCCCTGGTCACGGCCGGCGCCACGGGCTGTGGCGGTCAGCAGGGCGGCGCGGCCACTGACGATGCGGCCAGCGAGGTGACCTGCGAGGTGACCCGGGAGACCCGCGTCGGCATCGCCACCGGCAACGCGAATGGCGTCTACTACGTGGTCGGCAACGCCCTGGCCGGGCAGTTGTCCGGGGCGACCGGCGGCAAGCTCACCGGCACCGCCGCCGAGACCGGCGCGTCGGTGCAGAACATCGAGCAACTCGTCGGTGGCCAGTACGACGTGGCGTTCTCGCTGTTCGACACGGCGGTCAACGCGGTCGAGGGCAAGGGCAGCTTCACCGCGCCGCAGCCGGTGCAGGCGCTGGCCCGGATCTACGACAACTACACGCAGGTGGTGGTCCGCACCAACTCCGGGATCACCTCGGTGGCCGACATGCGGGGCAAGCGGATCTCCACCGGCTCACCGAAGTCCGGCACCGAGGTGATCGCCAACCGGCTGTTGGAGGCCGCCGGCCTCGACCCGGCCAAGGACATCCGGGCGCAGCGGCTGGACCTCACCAAGACGGTCGAGGGGATCAAGGACGGCAGCGTCGACGGTTTCTTCTGGTCGGGAGGTCTGCCCACCGGGGGCCTCACCGACCTGTTCACCACAGCCGGCGACTCGGTGAAGTTCGTCGACATCTCGCCGCTGCTGCCGAAGATGACCGCGTTGAGCCCCGGCTACCAGGAAGGCACGATCGGGCGGGACGCCTACCGGACGGCGACCGACACCCCGACCATCGTCGTGCCCAACGTGCTGCTGGTCCGCAAGGACCTGGACGCCAACGTGGCCTGCGCGATCACCCGGACGGTGTTCGACAAGCGCGACGTCCTGGCCCAGGCCAACCCGGCGGCCAAGGGGATCTCGCTGGAAAAGGCGCGCAGGACCCTGCCGGTGCCGCTGCACCGCGGCGCCGAGAAGGCGCTGACCGACCTCGGCGCGAACTGACCCGGCCGGTCAGCCGTCGGCCGGCGCGGTGGCGGCGCGGGCCACGCCGACCAGCCGGTCGGTCTCGGCGAGCAGGGCCTCGTCGCCCGCCGGAGTGCCGGGGTCGAGTCGGACCGTCCAGGTCAGACCGTCGACCCCGGCCACGCGCCGGGCCGCGACCCGCGCCGCGCCGCCGGGCACCGGCTGGTGCTCGGTGTACGCGACCGAACGGGTCACCCGGGCCCGCACCTGGTGCGGCAGCTCCCCCGGGTCGAGCAGCAGGTACGTCTCGGCCGGCCCGTCGGCGACCACCGTGTAGCCGTCCCGCTCGACGACCGGCTCGGCAGGTGTGACTGTCAACTCCCGGCCGGACCAGACCGCCTTGAGGATGGTGTGCCAGCCGAGCCGGTGCCCTCGGCCGGGCAGCCACAACCCGAGGTTGGTGGCGACCACCACCCCGTCGCCCTCGCCGTTGCCGGCGGCGGCCCACGCCAACACCCGCTCGTCGGCGGTCAGCGGCGGCCGGTCGGCCGGTGGCAGCTTCGGCTTGCGGCTGAACAGTCCCATCTAGAGGCCTCCCGCAGCCTGCTCGCGCAGCGCTCGGGCGTGCTGCTCCAGGGAGAGCAGCTCGCCGAAGGCGGCGAAGTACTCGTCCTTGTTGTTGACCGGGTTGATCCGCTGGATGCGTGACTTGAGGTCGCGGATCCGGGCGGTCACCGACCCGAACTGCACCCGGGCCATGGTGATCGACACGTAGCGCGGGTCCGGTTCGCCGTCGATCCGCAGTGGTTCGACGGCCAGCTCACCGACCAGCGCCGCGGACGCCAGGTCGTCGCAGGCGTCGCGGACCGACTCGATCCAGACCGCGCCGCCGGTCGCCGACGCGGCACCACCGGCTGCCGCGATGGCCGTACGCACCGCGACGTGCACCGGGTGGCGGTATTCGGTGGCCTCGACCGCGTCGAACATCGGCCCGGCCAGGACCGGCTGCTGGAGGGCGAGTTTGAGCGCCTCCCGCTCGACCATCGACTGCGGGCTGTCCACCGCCGGCTCGGGGCGGGCCGAGGTCGGCCGGGCGGCGGGGGCGGCGTCGCGGGTGCCGGACGGCGCGGTGTTGCCGGCGGCGAGCACCGCCCGCTGCACCGGCTCGATCTCCATGCCGAGGTCCATGGCGAGCTTGCGGACGTACTCCGGGCGCTTCTCCCGGTCCTTGAGTCGCGCGACCAGCGGCGCGGCGTGCCGCATCGCCTCGACCCGGCCGTCGACGGTGTCCAGGTCGAAGCGGCCGATCACGTGTCGCAGCGCGAAGTCGACGAGCGGCTCGCGGCGGGCGACCAGGTCACGCACCGCCAGGTCGCCCTTGGCCAGCCGCAGATCGCACGGGTCCATGTTGTCCGGGCTGACCGCGATGAACGTACGCCCGACGAAGCGCTGATCGTCTTCGAAGGCGCGCAGCGCGGCCTTCTGCCCGGCGGCGTCACCGTCGAAGGTGAAGATGATCTCGCCGGCCACCTCGTCGCTGTCGAACAGGAGCCGCCGCAGGACCGAGATGTGGTCCGCGGCGAAGGCGGTGCCGCAGGTGGCCACCGCCGTGGTCACGCCGGCGAGGTGGCAGGCCATCACGTCGGTGTAACCCTCGACGATCACCGCACGCCCTTGCTTGGCGATCTCCCGTTTGGCCTGGTCGATGCCGTAGAGCACGTGCGACTTCTTGTAGATCGGCGTCTCGGGGGTGTTCAGGTACTTCGGGCCGTCGTCGTCATCGAAGAGCTTGCGCGCACCGAAGCCGATCACGTCGCCGGCCAGGTCGCGGATCGGCCAGAGCAACCGGCGGCGGAACCGGTCGATCAGGGTGCCGGAGCGGGACTCCCGGGACAGCCCGGCGGTGACCAGCTCCTGGTGGGTGAAGCCCTGCTGGCGCAGGTGCTTGGTGAGCAGGTCCCACCCGTCCGGCGCGAAACCACAGCCGTAGCGCTCGGCGGCGGCCCGGTCGAAGCCCCGTCGGGCCAGGAACTCCCGTGCCGGGCGGGCGCCGGCGGTGCCGAGTTGACCCCGGTAGAACTCGACGGCGGCGGCGTGCGCGGCGACCAGGCGCTGCCGCTGACCCTGCTGCGGGCGGGGGCGCGGGGTGCCCTTGTCGTCCTCGATGTAGCGCAGCTGGATGCCGGCGCGGCCGGCCAGCCGCTCGACGGACTCCACGAAGCTGAGGTGGTCGGCGTCCATCAGGAACTTGATCGCGTCGCCGCCGGCCCCGCAGCCGAAGCAGTACCAGACGTTGCGGGCCGGAGACACGTTGAACGACGGACTCTTCTCGTCGTGGAACGGGCACAGACCCTTGAGGTTGCCGCCACCGGCGGACTTCAGGGTGACCGTCTCGGAGATCACATCCCCGATCGAGGTGCGTTCCCGGACCAGTGCGATGTCCTCGTCCCGGATCCGCCCAGCCATGCGCCACCCCCTCGCCGTACATCCTGCCCTGCCGGACCGACGACACGCCGGCCGGGGGACGCCGGTGTGGCGACCACCGCTGCCGGCTAGGCGGTTCCGGCCCGCAGGCCGGGTCCGCGCGGGGACCATGACCAGATGCGCCGGGTACGCGCGAACGGGCCCCGGCCACCGGAATGGGTGACCGGTCGGCTGCGGTTGCGCGGGCGGGGCCCCCAGTCCGACGAGACCGGCGAACGGCACGCCACCTGGCTGGAGCTGTTCCTCGACCTCATCTTCGTGTACGCGCTCGCGGCGGTGGTCCGCCGGCTCGGCGACGACCCCACCCCGTCACCGAGCACCGTGCTGGCCGTGCTCGGGCTCTTCGTGGTGGTCCAGTGGGCCTGGTTGGGCCAGGTCTTCTACGACACCCGCTTCGACCCGGACGACGTGCCGCACCGGCTGCTGGTGCTGGTCGCGCTGGTCGGCGCGGGGATGATCACGCGGGGCGGACGAGGTGCCGGAGAGCGTGCTCCTGCCGGTGGGATACCTGATCGTGCGGGGTGTGCTGCTCCTGCTGTACCTGCGCGCTCGGCCGACCGGCCCGATGGCCCGTACGGTGACCACGATCTACCTGCTCGGCTTCGGGTCGGGCTGGCTGATCTGGCTGGCCTCGCTGGTCGCACCCACCGACACGCGCCCGACGTTGTGGATCGTCGCGATGCTCATCGAGCTGGCCACCCCGTGGGTCGGCAAGCGCTGGCTGAACCGGTTTCCGGTCGACGACCAGCACCTGCCGGAACGGATCGGGCAGTTCACCATCATCGTGCTGGGGAGCGCACTGGCCAGCCTCCTCTTCGCGGTGCCCGACCATCCCCGGCCGCACATGATCGTGACGGCCGGACTGGCGTTCCTGGTGCCGGCGGCGGTCTGGTGGGTCTACACCACCTTCGTCACCACCCGCCAGTCACGGCGGCGGCTGCGCGGCGGCCAGACGTACAGTTACCTGCACATCCCGCTCGGCGGCGCGCTGCTGCCGCTCGGCTGGGCGCTCGGGCAGATGGTCCGGTTGGCCGACGACGAGGTGGCCCGGCTGCCGATGGAGCTGCGGCTCGTGCTGGCCGCCTCGATCACCGTCTGGATGCTCTGCGGACTGGCGTTGCACTGGGTGTGGAACCGGCCGAGCATCGGTCGCCTGGGCATCGCCCTTTACGGCGTGGGCTCGACCATCCTGATCACCACGACAGTGCACGAGCCGAAGCTGATGCTGTCAGTGCTCTCGCTGGCGGTCGTCGGGTACGCGGTGCTGCTCACCCGGCGACTCACCGCGACGGCCGAGGACTGAGCCGACCGATGCTCAGGCAGCGGCCTGCTCCTCGGCGGCGACCTGCCGGTTCCAGTCGGCCTTGCTCGCGTACCGCCGCCACCAGCGCCTCGCCCACCGGGCGGGCCGCCACGGTGCAGCCAGGTCAACTCGACAGCGCCGGGGCTGGGCTGGGCAGATTCTGCTCGTCCCGCTCGCCGTACATCCTGCCCTGCCTCGGCGATCTCCCGCGTGTCGGGGTACGGCAATCAGGGCGCCACGTACGACACTCACGTGGGTACGATGAGCTGCATGTAGGCACACCCTGGGAGGTGCAGGAATGAGCAGCGTCTCCGTGCGCGAGTTCTCGTACAACCCAAGCGGAATGTTCGCCCGGGCCGAGCAGGGCGAGACGATCGAGATCACCCGACATGGCAAGGTGATCGCCGTCCTGTTGCCGGGTTCGGGCGCCCTGGGGCGTTACGCTCCGCTGGTAGCCAAGGGCGTGATCAAGCTCAAGGCCACCACTACGAGTGACCTTGACCAAGTCCCCCGGTTTGCACTGCCGGACGGCGCGGATCCACTGGACGTGCTGCTGGCCGAGCGGGCCGAGGACGAGCGGTGATCTACCTCGACGCCTCGGCCATCATCACCCTGGTTTCAGGCCGCTCGTACGCGACGGAGCTGCGGGACTTCCTCGCCGGGTATCCCGGCCTACCCATGGGCACGAGCACCCTCGGGTTCGTGGAGACCGTCCGAACGCTGGACCGCATGGGCGACTTTCCCGACGCGATGACCGATCTCGTGCGCAGCTTCACCGAGATCCTGCTCACCGAGGAGGTGCGGGACGCCGCTGCGTCCCTGCCGACCGGACTCCGAACGCTGGACGCCATTCACGTAGCGAGCGCGCAGATCATCGGTCCCGCGCTGACCACACTGGTCACCTACGACAAGCGGATGCTCGACGTCGCTCACTCCCTCGGGCTGCCCTGTTCGGCTCCAGGCCTCGACGAACGACAGAGTTGAGCCCGGTCACCCGGGAAGGGCGGCGATCTCCTCGGCCGCCACCTGCTGGTTCCAGTCGGCCTTGGTGGAGCGCCAGCCCTCGTCGTCCATGCCACGTCGCCAGTAGCCGGAGATGGAGAGCTGCCCGAGCGGTACGCCCCGCTCGCCGCGCAGCAGCCGGCGCAGGTCCCGGACGAAGGCGGCCTCGCCGTGCACGAACGCGTGCACCTGGCCGGCCGGGAAGTCGAACGCCCGGACCGCCGCGACCAGCGCCTCGCCCACCGGGCGTTCGCCGCGGTGCAGCCAGGTCAGCTCGACCGCTCCGGGGCTGAGCAGCTTCTGCTCCTCCGCCGGGTCGGCGACCTCCACGAAGACGTGGGCCGGGGCACCCAGCGGCAGCCGCTCCAGGGCGGCGGCGATCGCCGGCAGGGCGCTCTCGTCGCCGACCAGCAGATGCCAGTCGGCGTCCGGGTTCGGGGCGTACGCGCCGCCGGGGCCGACGAAGTGCACCGGATCGCCGGGACGCAGCGCGGCGGCCCACGGACCGGCCAGCCCCTCGTCACCGTGGTGCACCACGTCGACGGTCAGCTCCCCGGCCAGCGGGTCCCAGCTCCGTACCGTGTACGCGCGCAGCCGGGGCCACTGCTCCCGGGGCAGGTCCCGGCGGATCGCGGCGAGGTCCAACGGCCGCGGGTACGTGACCCCCGGCTGCGGGAACACCACCTTGATGTAGTGGTCGGTGAACTCGCCCACCGGCAGGCCGGCAAGCTCGTCCCCACCGAGGACGAGCCGGATCAGGTGCGGGGTGGGCCGCTCGGTGCGCAGCACCCGGGCCGAGGTGACGTTCCTGGGGCGTTCCGTCATACCAGTTAGGCTAGCCTAAGTTGGCTCGTGGCCAATCGGGGGTGTCCCGTTGCCGACCAGGCGGGTGTGCCAGGTCACCGCCGCCGGGTCGGTCAGGGAGGCGACCTGGTCGATCACCACCCGCAGTCTGGCCGCGTCGTCCGGTGCGGCCCGCCACAGCGCGGCGAAGATCGGGTCGAGCCCGTCCGGGGCGCGCCGAACCAGCGCGGCGACCAACTCCGCCAGCATCGCCCGCTGCCGCTCGTAGCGGCCCCGGAAGCCGCTGCGACGCATCACGTACCGCAGCGCGATGCCCTTCAACAGCGCGCACTGCGCCCGGACCAGTCGGGGCACCACCAGGTCGGCGCCGTAGCGGCGGTGCGGGCCCGGACCGAAGCGCTCCTCCGTGGCAGCCACCGCCGCGGACACGAACAGCCCGGTCACCCCGCTGGTGGTGGCCTTCAACGCGACCTGCGCGCGATGGCTGCCGTCGTACCCGGCGAGCGGGGCGAGCAACGGGCCGGCCAGCAGATCGACGAGCACCTCGGCCAGGTCGTCCGCGGACTCCCCGGAGTAGGCGTCGGCCACGTCGGCGCAGAGCGCGGCCCGCTCGTCGGCGTCGGTGAGCAGCGGGTGCAGCGTGACGTAGCCGCCGTGGATGCCGTCCTCCACGTCGTGCACCGAGTACGCGACGTCGTCGGCCCAGTCCATCACCTGGGCCTCCAGGCAGCGCCGGTCGCCGGGCGCGCCGGCCCGGATCCAGTCGAAAACGGCCGTGTCGTCGGCGTACACCCCGAACTTGCGCTCCCCCGGCCGGCGCGGCCACGGGTACTTGCCGATGGCGTCCAGCGACGCCCGGGTCAGGTTCAGCCCGGCGGACGAGCCGTCCGGGGCGAGCACCTTCGCCTCCAGACGGGTCAACACCCGCAGGGTCTGCGCGTTGCCCTCGAAGCCACCGCACGGCGTGGCGAGCAGATCCAGGGCGGCCTCACCGTTGTGCCCGAACGGCGGGTGCCCGAGGTCGTGCGCGAGCCCCGCGACGTCCACCACGTCCGGGTCGCAGCCCAGCCGGGCACCCATCTCCCGAGCGATCTGAGCCACCTCCAACGAGTGGGTCAGCCGGGTACGCAGGAAGTCGTCGGTGCCGGCGGTGTGCACCTGGGTCTTGGTGGCCAGCCGGCGAAACGCCGCCGAGTGCAGCACCCGGGCCCGGTCGCGCTCGTACGGCGACCGGCGATGCCCGGTGTCCTTGGGCGGCTCCTCGACCAGCCGCGCGTCCGCCCGGTCACTCCTCCCGTTCACGACGCTGCCGTCGTCCGCGACTGCGGGGCTCGCAAAACCGGCTCACTCCTCGCGCGCACGCAGCACGCAGAACTCGTTGCCCTCCGGGTCGGCCAGCACCGTCCACTCGACGTCGCGCTGACCGATGTCGACGTGCCGGGCGCCCATGTCGACCAGGCGCTCGACCTCGGCCTCCTGGTTGGCGGGGCGCAGGTCGAGGTGCAGCCGGTTCTTGCGCTCCTTACCCTCGGTCGTCGGCACGAAGACCAGGCCGGGCAGGCGGTCGGCGGACTGGCGGATCTCCACCTCGTCGGGCTTCTCGGTGACGACCTGATAGCCGAGCGCCTCGGCCCACCAACGGGCCAGTCGGGCCGGATCGCGGGCGTCGACAGTCAGGCTCTCCCAGACACTGGTCATGCAGTCACCTCTTCCCGTTCGACGCGGCGCTCAATCGGCCGTGTCTGAGCGAGCCAAGATTACGCCCGCCCCCGTTGTCCGACCCGCCCCCGACGCATCGACGAAGGGCACGCAACCACCGATTGGCCCCCAGTTGCCAACCGATTGCCGAGGGTTACGGGCTCGCGGTCGGCAGTCGCCACCGGTAGCGTTCCCAGCGCGGAACGTGACCATTGACTGACACGCAGAGCCCGACCGGTGAGGGGTAACGCTCGTGGACGCAGACACGGTGATGGGAACGGAGCTACGCGGGCTGCGCCGGCGCCGACCCGACATCGCCGGCACGGTGCTCGCGGGCACCGACGGCCTGCTCATCTCCAGCGACCTACCCAGCACCGACGCCACCCATCTCGCCGCGCTCGCCGCCGCGAGTTTCGGGCTCGGTCACCGGGTGGCCGACACCGTCCGGCAGGGTGAGTTCCGGGAGTCGGTCGTGTGTACCACCGCCGGCTGCGTGGTGACCTACCCGGCCGGGCGCAGCGCCCTGCTGACCCTCGTCACGGCGTCGGCCGCGGGGGACCTGGAGGCGCTGCACGAGGAGGCTCGGGCGGTGGCCCGCCGGGCCGGCTCGTTCCTGGACGTTCGCGGTGGAGGCGTCGGCGCGCCCTCCGTGCCGGACGCGCACGCCCCGCTGGCCACCCGTACCCCGATGGCGACCCTGCCTGCGCAGTTGCGCCGCTCGTCCCGACCCACCTGGCGTCGCCCGCCGATCTGAGCGTCGGCGGCGGCCGGGGTTACCGG